>JAJAYD010000198.1 GCA_026786345.1 Chitinophagaceae bacterium | reverse complement strand
CAATAAAGTAATGCCTTACGCCATCGGACCAGGCATCGTCAAAATTGATGGCCTTGCCCCAGGGAGTATGGTATTTATCGGTGAAGTAATGACCATACTCATCCAGGTAATTCCCTTCCGGGCCGAGGTGATTGTAAACAACATCAAGCACCACAGCAAGCCCTGCCTGGTGGCAAGCGTTCACCAACTGTTGTAAGCCCTTTGCACCTCCATAGGATTGTTGCACTGCAAAAGGATACACACCATCGTATCCCCAGTTTCTGTCTCCCGCAAACTGAGCAACGGGCATAATTTCTATAGCAGTTATGCCCAATTGTTTTAAGTACGAAAGTTGGTCCTGTATTCCGTCAAAAGTTCCTTTTTGTGAAAATGTCCCCGTATGTAGTTCATAAAATATGTACGCTTCCAACGGTAGGTTGTTCCAGTTGGAATCGCTCCACTCAAACGCCGAAAGGTCCATAGCCTCTGATGCATGGTGTACACCTTGTGGTTGCGAGAGGGATGCGGGATCAGGAAATGTGCCACTATTGTTGAGCTGAAATTTATACCGGTTACCATTTTTTAAAAGTGGAGTAATGATTTTCCAGTACCCATATTCTGCCGGGTGCAGGGGCACTTGTTCAGCCTCATCTTCTATTACAAGCGATACATGAGTGGCTTTTGGAGCCCATACAACCACTGCTGCCTCCTCATTATAAAAGCTTACACCTATGTTCCTTTTTTTACAATCCAACACTATCATACTTCTGTTAATTGTCGTAATACCATTATGGAACGGCCTTCTATTAAAATTTTATCCTGTGCTTTATATACTTTTTTAGTACCTGTTTTTTTTGTGGCCGTTGTAAATTCTACCTGCCATTTCAAACCATATTTTTTGGGTGGCAGGGTGTAATCCAGCGTTTCGTGAAATGCATTGAAAATAATATAGAAACTGTCATCAATTACCTGCTCGCCACGGGGTCCCAACGAATGAATACCTTGACCATTGAGGTATACACCCAAAGATTTTGCAAAGTCTTCGTTCCAGTTCTGTTCAGTCATTTCGGTGCCTGCCGGCATAAACCAGGCAATATCTTCAAGGCCCTGGCCTTTTACAGGCTGGCCTTTAAACCAGTTACGGCGCCTGAATACCGGGTGCCTGTTTCTAAACCGAATGATCTTTCTTGTAAAACCCAACAACTCCTCATCGGCAGCCTCCCAGTTAAGCCACGATATTTGATTATCCTGGCAATAAGCATTATTGTTGCCATGCTGGGTTCTTCCCCATTCATCGCCGGCCACCAGCATAGGCACACCCTGCGACAGAAACATAGTGGTCAAAAAATTTCTCTTTTGTTTATCGCGAAGCGCAACAATGTCTTTGTCTTCAGTTGGACCTTCAACGCCCATATTCCACGACCGGTTATGGCTTTCACCATCCCGGTTGTGCTCCTTATTTGCCAGGTTGTGCTTGTTGCTGTACGATACCAAATCGTTCAAGGTAAAACCATCGTGTGCTGTTATAAAGTTGATGCTGGCCGTTGGGTGGCGGGCATCCCCTTCGTACAGGTCGGGGCTGCCGGTAAAACGAAAGGCAAATTCGCCAACCCCACTTTCCGCCCCTCTCCAATAGTCGCGTATGCAATCGCGGTACTTACCGTTCCATTCTGCCCATCCGGGCGGAAACTTACCTACCTGGTAACCGCCTTCGCCAATATCCCATGGTTCAGCAATTAATTTTACCTGCGATATAATCGGGTCCTGGTGAATAATATCGAAGAAGGAACCGAGGCGGTCCACCTCGTGAAGCTCTCTTGCAAGTGTGGCTGCAAGATCAAACCTAAAACCATCCACATGCATCTCGATGATCCAGTAGCGCAGGCTATCCATAATTAATCGCAGCACATTAGGCATCATTACATTCAGGGTGTTACCAGTACCCGTATAGTCCATATAAAAACGTCGATCCCCGGTAAGCCTGTAATAGCTGGCATTATCAATACCCCTGAAAGAAACGGTAGGCCCCATTTGGCTTCCTTCGCCGGTATGGTTATACACAACATCCAATATCACTTCTATACCCGCTTTATGAAAAGCTTTTACCATTTGCTTAAACTCGGTAACCTGTTGCCCCAGCCTGCCTGACCCGGAGTAACGTACATCCGGCGCAAAAAAACCTATGGTATTGTAACCCCAATAGTTAGTAAGATTGTGCTCTTTTAAATGCCTGTCAATAATAAAATGATGCACCGGCATCAGCTCAATGGCGGTGATACCCAATTTTTTAAAATAGTCGATGCAAACAGGATGGGCAAGGCCGGCATAAGTGCCCCTGATCTCTTCGGGTATTTCGGGGTGAAGTTTGGTAAACCCTTTTACCTGTGTTTCGTAAATAATGGTTTTATGATAAGGGATGTTGGGCAACCTATCATTCTCCCAATCAAAATGATGGTCAATTACAACTGATTTGGGAATGTAGGGAGCACTGTCAATGGTGCTGTAACTCAAATCTCCATCGGGGTGGCCAATAACATATCCAAACAATGCATCGTGCCATTGAATGGTTCCGGAAATTGCTTTTGCATATGGGTCCAGTAATAACTTATGCGGGTTGAAGCGGTGGCCCCTGCGGGGATCGTATGGGCCATATACCCGGTATCCATACAGTTGCCCCGGTCTTAGTTCAGGTACATATGCATGCCATACGTGGTGAGAATTTTCCTTCATCCTGATTTTAACCGATTCAGTCTCGCTCTCACTTGTTGGGAAAAAGCACAAGTCTACTCCATCTGCATTTTCTGCATATAGGGCAAAGTTTACCCCACCCCCATCGTATGTGGCGCCTAAGGGATATGGTTTACCGGGATAAACATCTGCGTTCATTTTATAAAGTTTGGGATTTCATTTTATTCATCGCCTTTTTTTCAACACCTCGTACTGTTGCCATCCCAGATTAAAATATAATTACACATACAAGATGATCCAATTTTCTTGCCATGCGTAATTGGTTGAATACTTATAATTGGCAATGTTTAAGGCTTTTAAAGCTTATAAGATGTTGAGCATGTAAACAAAAGATGTAAGGTGCCTGTTTTTAATACCGGTAATCAAACTTCTAAATGTTATCGGTTCGAAAATCAGCATTCAAAAGTGAAAAGATAACATAATACAATTTGAGGGTTTTTGTTGCATCTAAATAATTATGAAGGATTGCAACAGTGGGAGCAATTTTTTTATCTATCCACAATTATTGCAAAGCGTTGAGGGGTTGGAGCAGTTTTTGAAAAGTTTAAGTAAGGCAAAGGCTTATACTGAAGTTATTATAGTAACAGCTTGCTTTTAAAATAAATTAAGCCACACTACCTGCTATAACGTGTTAGAAGTGGTATTTTGTCAGACAGAAAAAAGTGGAAAAGTTATGAAATGGTATGAAGAGGACGTTGATACAGCTGTAAAAATTAGAGAGAGGTGTCCGTACAAACCTGAAACCGTTTTTTACGGAAGTTCATCATTCACATTGTGGGCAAATTTATACCAGGAGTTTGAAGAGTTTAAACCAGTTAATCTTGCATTTGGAGGCTCTACATTAGCCGCTTGTGTACAGTTTTTTGACCGCATAATTGCACCATTACCCAAACCCCAGCGTCTTATTTTATATGCCGGTGATAACGATCTGGGAGATGGGGCAGATCCCCACGATGTTTTTAAAAATTACCTTTTATTTAAATCGAAACTGAGGCATCATTTTGATGATGTTCCTTTTTACTACGTTTCAATAAAGCCCAGCCTTACCCGGTTAGAGATTATTGATAAGATTATCAAAACCAACTTTTTGATAAAAGAAAACATCAAAAAGCAGGAGGGCAACGATTACTACATAAACATTTTTAATAAAATGGTGGACCATAAAGGGTTGCCACAAAAGAAGTTTTTTGAAGGAGATGGTTTACACCTCAACCATTTGGGATATGATGTTTGGAAAGAGGCGATTATGAATGAGTTGATGCTTACAGAGCAACTTTTATAAATTTGCCCTAAACCCAGGTACATTATGAAAAGGGACTATTATAAATGGTACAGTCATAACCTGGGCAAAGACATGGAATTGCTGGTTTTTGGTACGGAAGGTTCGCCGGTAATATTATTCCCTACCCGCACTGCACGATTTTACGATTACGAAAACTGGAAGGTCATTGATTCCATTTCTGCTAAAATTGAAGCCGGTTACCTACAGGTTTTTTGTGTGGACAGCTACGATATAGAAAGTTTTTACAACAAGCAATGCCCTCCTGCCGATAGAATGCATCAACACCTGCGATTCGAACAATACATTTTGGATGAATTGCTGCCTTTAATCAGGCTTTTAAATTTAAACCCTTTTATTATTACTGCAGGTTGCAGTCTGGGCGCATATCATGCAGTTAACATTACCCTCAGGTATCCGCAAATATTTGGTAAGGCGGTAGGTTTAAGCGGCCGCTTTGATTTAACCACTTCAGCAGATTCGTTTCCCGATTTATTCGATGGTTACTTAGATGAGCAGATTATTAAAAATATGCCTTCAAGGTTTGTACCTGGTTGTTCTGATGAAGCTACGCTGGAGTTATGGAGAAAATTGCAGCTCTATTTCGCCGTAGGCAAACTAGACCCTTTTGCCTGTAATAACCTGTTGCTGCACCAGGCATTGAAACATAAAGGTGTACCTAACCAATTAGATTTTTATGAGGGTGAGGCGCACCGGTGCAGTTATTGGTGCACTATGTTGCCGCAGTATCTGTAATACGTTGATCGTTGGTGGTTGGTGGTTGGTTTATGTTGAAAAATTTAGCTGGCTTATCCAGATTTTTTTGTAGCTAAAAACAAGCCGTGTTGTTGCCGCGACCCTCCACAACTTATTTGTTTCAGATATTTTACTGAGATTAGCAATTATGATAACCATTGAGTTGCAGCAATTGAATGCCATTGAAAAACAACGCTGGCTTCAATATGCCATAGCTCCCCGACCCATTTGTTTTGCAAGTACCATAGATAAAAGCGGGAATATTAATTTGAGTCCCTTCAGCTTTTTTAATGTTTTTTCGATTGATCCGCCCATCGCCATTTTTAGTCCTTCGCGCAGGGTTAGGGACAACACCACCAAACACACGCTGCAAAATGTGCTGGAAGTACCAGAGGTGGTAATTAACATAGTTGATTACGATATGGTTCAGCAAACCAGTTTGGCCAGTTGCGAGTATGACCATGATATTAACGAGTTTGTTAAGGCGGGCTTTACCATGCAGCCGGCAACAATTGTTAAACCCCCAATGGTAAAAGAAGCAAAGGTAAAAATGGAATGCAGGGTGCTGGAAGTAAAAAGCCTTGGTGATAGGGGCGGCTCAGGTAATTTGGTTATTGCCGAAATAATTTTAATTCATGCAGATGAAAGCATACTGGATGAAGAAGGCAAAATAGACCCATTTAGGCTTAACCTGGTAGCCAGGCTGGGTGGCGATTGGTATTGTAAAGTAGATGCATCGAACTTATTTACAGTGGAAAAACCCAACACAAAAAAGGGTATAGGCATAGATGCTTTGCCTGCAAACATTCGCGACAGCAAAATACTTACCGGTAATCATTTAGGCCAGTTGGCCAATGTTTATGAACTGCCAGTTATCAACCCCGCCTTTGACGACAATAACTTAAAAAATATTTTTCAATATTACTCGCTTAACCCCGACGAGATGGAACAGGAGTTGCACCGCTATGCTGCTACTTTGCTCTCCGAAAATAAAGTGAAAGAAGCCTGGCAGGTTTTGCTTTCAGGCTCAGAAATATAAAGTGTTTGCTACATTTACACATGCCCTCTTCAACCACCTGGTATGGCTTATTGCTGATTATTACACTGCGATACCTGATGATTGCAGGGCTGGCCTATGTTATTTGGTATTGGTTTTTGCGAAGAAGGCTTACCTATAAAAAAATACAGCAAGGTTTTCCTAAGCCAAATGATTACCGTCGTGAGGTATTGTATTCATTGTTGTCCATCATCATATTTACTGCGTTTACCTCCTTGATATTATTGACACCATTCAGGCAGTTTACCCGGTATTATAAAGACATTTCGCAACATGGCTGGTGGTATTTCTGGTTGGCGTTTCCTGTAATGTTTTTTATTCACGACACATATTTTTATTGGATGCACCGGCTGATGCATCATCCAAAATTGTTCAGGCATATGCATGTGCTGCATCATAAAAGCACCAATCCTTCTCCCTGGGCTGCCTTTGCTTTTCAACCGGTCGAGGCTGTTGTTGAAGTAGGGATTGTTTTAGTACTTGTTATGATTATGCCGATTCATTTCTGGCACTTGTTTGCTTTCTTTTTTGTAATGATGGTGTACAATGTGTACGGTCACCTGGGGTGGGAGTTGTATCCCAAAAATTTTAGCCGGCATTGGCTGGGTAGGTGGATCAATACTTCCATCAATCACAACCAGCATCACCAATATTTTAAAGGTAATTATGGCTTGTACTTTTTGTGGTGGGACCGATGGATGCACACTATTCGGACCGATTATGAAACGCAATTTGAAAAAGTAAAGGGAAGATTACACGAAGAAAAATCATTTTTACACGTTGCAAAATAACTGGTCGTTTCAGTTATAACAATATGCCGGCATTTAAAATAGCTACAATTTACCCAATGCGATAGCTGATATTTTTGGTAAGTAAATCTTTACGCTTATACTATATACTATTAACGAAAAATTCTACATCCATGTTTCGTTCCTACTTTCTACCCAATACAGTACGCTGTTAACCAACCTTTGTGCAGTAGCTAATTTTATGTATGGCAGAATAACCGATCCACCGGCGGTAGTAAATTTTAATGTAGCTAATTTATGCCTGCGCTGATAGGGAGATTGATGAACATTTACCTGCTGAATTTTTTTCCACACCAGCAATTGGTACCGTCTGCCCCAAAGCCCGCTGTATAACTGCAGACCTTCCTGGTTATACTGCCATCTAAAATTTTTAAACCAGCGATAATTGGTAAAGGCAAAATAAAGCATCACAAAAGCTACCCAAAGTGCTTGCCATTGTAGCCAATACACCAGTATTAACCCCAATAAAATAGTAATGGTTAACCCGGTAGTCAGTGTTTTCCGGCGCCAATAATCGGGTTCAATTGTTTCTGCTGCCTCTATATTAAACACCGGTGTTTGTTGGTATGCATTTACCAGGCTGGTGGCTGCAACCATGCTGGTTAATGGAATTTTAAAGTGTTTTTTTTCTTTTATCTCCTGTTGCCCTACCGTCTTTACATCCAACAGCCAAAAATTTAGCTTTCGCCTAAGCCAGTTGGCATGCCAGCCATACAATTGAATTTTATTGTGGGGGATAATTTTTTGAGTTCGGTTAAACAACCCAAAACTTATTTTCCATTTTTGATTGCTGTTGTGTAAGGAAAAGTCAAAGTATTTAATAAAAATTCTGATGGTAGAAAAGGCAATTGATATAACGGCCATAAAGATAATTACCACGGTAGAAGCCAAAACAACATGGCCTTGCAGGCGACCGGCATATCTTTCCATGTATCCCCAGCCATCAAAGTTGAAAGCTTTCCTAATATCATCCAATACATTAAGGCTAACAGCAAATAATATTACAAATGCCTCAAGGTGATTGGCCGAAAGGCTTAATTTAAATAAATCGGCAATAGATAGTTTATAAATTTCATCAGCCTCTATTGTAGTACCGCCCAAAAATTTAGTGTCAGCATGTAATAAAAGCACCTGCTTTAATTGTTCGGCTTTCAGCATGTCAATAGCATCAATTTGTATTTCAGTTTTTTCTGAACCTGCACCATCAAGCGTAACTTTTGAAACACGAAAAAGCTGTTGCCAAATGTTTTGCTCTACATGCACCGCCTGTATACTTTTTATAGGAATGCTGAGGGTTTTCTTTCGTAACCAACCAGTTTGTATAATCAGGTTGTTATCCTTAATATAATAGCGGTAGAATAAATAACGTATCACCGCAAATAAAATAGATATTACCGCAAAGGTGATTATTACGAAAAGCCATTTATTGAAAAACCCCCACTTGTTACTTCGTAAAAAAGTAATGACCAGCAAGGGCCACATATTTTTTGCAATCAATACCGCAGATTTAACCACCAAAATAAAAATGGCTGCAACTGACTGTCTTTGCGGAACTGAAAAGTCGTGTGGATCAGGCGGAAGCTTCATTTCCATGCATTAGTTCAGTTATACCTTCTTTTAGTTGGTTTGCCGTGCCGTCTGTAATTCCCCGAATGGTAAAATCGGCCTGAGCCAAACCAGCGGTAAAAATTGAAACACTGGCCAGTTTATATTTTCGTTCTATCGGGCCCGATTGAACACTTACATGCTGTATGCGACTTAGTGGTACCATCCTAACTTTTTGTATAAACCAGCCGCTGCGGTACAACACATCCTTTTGCCGCAAGGCGTAGCCGCTATACTTAAAACTAAGGGTATCTCCAAACCATACCAATAATGCCACCAATAAAAATCCGGTAACAAAAAGCATTATGATCCAACTTGTTTGCAACTTTTCAAAAATTAATACCACCCCGTTAAGTACAATACCTACAATTGAAAAGGTGATAAAAAAAGTTAACCGTTGTACACGCAGGTAATCTTTTTCAAGACTATTAAAATTTATCAACTCTACTAAGGGCAGGTCAGGAACTAAAACTTCAATATTAGAAAAATTCATAGCCTAAAATTATCGCAACCCTCCATTTAAAACATTGATAAAAACATGATTTGCAAAAATTAACAGGACTTCATTTGTAACAACATCAAGTCGTGAATAATTAATTTCTTCTCAAACGTTACTTTTGCGGTCTGCAAAAAACATCACTATGAGTCAGCACTTGAGCGAACAGGAACAAATACGAAGAGATAAACTAACTGAACTTCAAAAACTGGGCATCGATCCTTTTCCTGCTCCATTATACCCGGTAAGCATTACTTCAGCCACCATAAAAGAAACATATAAGGGTGAAGAGAACAAGGCTGATTTTGCAGACGTTTGTTTGGCAGGTAGGATTATGAGTGTACGCGATATGGGTAAGGCATCTTTTGCTGTGATACAAGACAGTGCCGGTAAAATTCAATTGTATGTAAAGCGGGATGATCTTTGCCCCGGCGAGGATAAATCTTTGTACGACCAGGTTTGGAAAAAACTGCTCGACATTGGCGATATCATTGGAGTAAAGGGTTATGTGTTCACTACCAAAACCGGTGAAACTTCCGTGCATGTCAGGGAGCTGACTTTACTGACCAAGTCGTTGAAGCCCCTGCCCATTGTTAAGGAGGCAGAAGGACAAACTTTTGATGCAGTTACCGACCCTGAATTTAGATATCGTCAACGGTATGCAGACCTGATTGTAAATCCACATGTAAAAGAGGTATTTGTAAAACGTACCAAACTCATCAATGCCATACGTAATTTTTTAAACGAACAGGGTGCGCTTGAAGTTGATACACCGGTGTTACAATCCATACCCGGTGGTGCTGCTGCCCGCCCGTTTACTACGCATCACAATGCGCTGGATGTACCCTTTTACATGCGTGTAGCAAATGAATTGTACCTGAAGAGATTGATAGTGGGTGGCTTTGACTGGGTGTACGAATTTAGCCGCAATTTTAGAAATGAGGGTATGGACCGTACCCACAATCCTGAGTTTACCGTGCTTGAATTTTATACGGCTTATAAAGATTACGAATGGATGATGAACATTACAGAGCAGTTAATAGAACAGGTTGCCATTGCAGTTAATAGCAAAACAAAAGTTTTGGTAGGTGATAAAGAAATTGACTTTAAAGCTCCCTACAAACGCATTAGTATTCACGATGCGATAAAAGAACAAACAGGGGTTGATGTTACTGATATGGATGAAAACGGTTTGAGAGATTTGTGTAGGCAATATCATATACATACGGAGCCAAGCATGGGCAAAGGAAAATTGATTGATGAGCTGTTTAGCGAAAAGTGTGAAGGCTCTTTTATACAACCAACCTTTGTTATTGATTACCCGGTGGAGATGAGCCCGCTTACTAAAAAGCACCGGAGCAAACCAGGCTTGGTAGAACGTTTTGAATTAATGGTAAACGGAAAAGAAATTGCCAATGCGTATACCGAGTTAAACGATCCGATAGACCAGAGAGAGCGGTTTGAAGAACAGGCAAAGCTTATGGAACGTGGGGACGATGAAGCGATGTTTATAGATTATGATTTTTTACGGGCACTGGAGTATGGTATGCCCCCTACCAGTGGAATTGGTATTGGTATAGACAGGTTATGTATGTTGATGACCAATCAGCCCGGCATTCAGGATGTGTTGTTGTTTCCGCAAATGCGGCCGGAAAAGCAGGAGGCGGAAGACACTATCAACTTTTAATCCTTTATGGAAAATAATGTAATCAGGCGATTGGCTTTACAAACTTTTGCCATCACCTTATTTTGTTTTGGTCTCTACTATATTCTTCGTGCAAAAGATGTAGCTGCAATATTCTCATCATTTATAGATATGGGTATCGTGATTGTCTATTTTGCCGCGTTTTTAAACATAGCTATTGCAACTTCCATCTTAAAAAATGTGCAGGTTAAATTAACCTGTTATTATGGAGGATTTTGTTATTTAAGTTTAACCGTCTTATCATTTGTGGCTGGTTTGCTGCAAGGGGGTGATAATATCGAAAGTGCGATTCTTTCCTTTATTCTGTCAATAGGATACTGCTCTGCTATATTTTATATTGGTAGCGAAGCTGAATAATTTGCTAAAGAAACAAATCCATATACAATTTGCCGCCAGGCGTTACCGAATATTTTTCCAGGTCAGTAATGCCTTCGTGCTCCAATACCTGCTCATCAATAAATGTATTGCCTGTGCATTCTGTTGATGGACGGTTTAAAATATACCAGGCCGCATCGGCTATAATGTCTGTGGTCCGGCTCATCTTCATCAGTGCATCTCCACCTAATAAATTTTGAACAGCGGCAGTGGCAATGGTTGTCCTGGGCCAGAGGGCATTAGCCGCCACGTTGTATTTTTTTAATTCCTGCGCAAGACCCAGAGCAATCATGGTCATGTTAAATTTGCTAAGGGTATAAGCAAGGTGGTTACCCAGCCATTTAGAGTCGTTACTTAATGGGGGTGAAAGGGTAAGGATATGTGGATTGTTGCCTTTTTTTAAATGAGGAATGCATGCCTTGCTTACAAAGAAGGTTCCCCTTACATTAATGTCGTGCATCAGGTCGTAGCGCTTCGGTTCAGTTTGTTCAGTTGGCGTTAGCGATATAGCAGAAGCATTGTTGATTAGGATGTCAATTCCTCCAAACTGTGCTACAGCTTTTTGAACTGCATCCTGTATTTGGGTTTCATCTCTTATATCGCATTGCACAGCAAGTGCCTTTCCACCTGCGGCTTCAACTTCAGCGGCTGCCGAATAAATAGTCCCTCCAAGAGATGGATTTTCTGAAACGCTTTTGGCAGCAATCACTATGTTGGCCCCATCTTTAGCCAAACGTAAAGCAATGGCTTTACCAATACCGCGGCTTGCACCTGTAATAAAAACCGTTTTATTTTTGAACGACATCGTAATAGTTTTAGATTGTAAATTAACAGCAAACAGCTAATAGCCTAAATATTATTTCTGTAAATTACAGTAATGGAAACAATGATACTTCCACTCCGTACAGGCTTTGAGGCATTTAAATTATTGCCGGAGGGCACTTTATGTCAACTTATAAACGACGCAATAATTATGTCGCCTGCATCCAATACACCGCATGCCATTATTCAGTCAAAAATATTTACACTTTTTTACAACTATGTTGAAAAAAATGATTTAGGTATAGCATTTTGTGCACCTGTTGATGTCTATTTAGACTCAAGGAATATTTATCAACCGGACATATTTTTTATTGGAAAGGAAAGGGCTGACATTGTTCAAGAAAGAGGTATTTATGGATCGCCTGACTTAATAATTGAAATTCTATCTACTGATAGAAAATATGACATGGTTATAAAAAAGGAAGTGTACGAGATATCGGCTGTAAACGAGTATTGGGTTGTTGATCCTGCAACTAAATGGTGAGAAGGATTTGTTTTGCAGAACGGTCAATATGTTTCGTTAGGAGAAAGCACAGGCCAACTAACATTAAGCATGTTTGACTTACCCATTATTTTTTAGGCAGTAAAATTTTGTATTCCTCTTCATTAAAGCGTATCAACAATTTCTTTCCTGCTTCAATCACCGGTCGTTTTATAACGCTGTTTTGGTTCAGCATCAATTGAATGGCAGAGGGTTGATTTACTATTGTTGCCTTAACATCATCAGGTAATTTTTTCCATGTAGTTCCGGCTTTATTAACCAGGTTTTCCCACCCAAAATAGTGGCACCATGCATCCATTTTCCCTTCGGTAATACCTTCTTTTTTATAATCGTGAAAACGGTATGGCAATGAGTGTTCCTTCAACCAAACAACTGCCTTTTTAACCGTATTACAATTGGTAATGCCATACACTTCTATCATGTTGAAAGGATATTTATTGATCGATGAATTTTATAATGGCGGTTTCTGTTTCTGCGCAGGCTTTTTCAAAATTGTCGTTCACTACCAAGACATCAAAGGAGTGCTTAAACGAGAGTTCATAGTTCGCTTTATTAACTCTTGTCAGAATATTATCT
>JAJAYD010000197.1 GCA_026786345.1 Chitinophagaceae bacterium | reverse complement strand
TTCGACAAGCTCAGACTGACAGCATTTGAAATAAGAAGTTTAAAAGATTACCTGAAAATTACCGTACCCAAATGCTTAGTCAGTTCAATCTCCATCTGTTTTAAATGCTGGTGTGTTTGTACCAATATCATCTGGTCTTCTGCAACGGTTGATTTTTCAAGATCACGTTGGTTTTCATCCATCAGCCTTTTTATTTTGCGCAGCTTTAAATAATTCAATGTTGAAAAAACTTCTTCGGCAAAAAGGTCTTCACGGGTGGCAATATGGCCTTCAAAATGTTCTTTCCACTTGGGGCTTATTTCGTGGTTAAAATCCATAATGCTTACCACCAGCGCACTCATTTGCTGATCTTCGTTGTATAAAAAATTCTTTGCTGTAGGCTCAATGCCTGCATTAAACCAGGCTTTGTAGGTTTGTAATATCCTTACCAGTTCTTTGTTGTCAATCAGTTCCTCCAGTTGATTTTCTTCTATCTCTTTAAAAATATATTCTGCCACTTTCGTTTCTTCAACAGAGTGTTCGCCGGGCGGAGCCCAGTTTTTTAATCCAAATTCCAGCAGGCTTCTTATCATGGCCTGTTCATGTATTTCGTCTTTATTAAAAAGGGCAGTAACATCATTTTCAACATCACTGCTTTGTACATTAGTTATTGATTCATCTTCAAAACGTTGTTCCCTGTTCAGCCGGGTTTCTTCTTTACCAATTTTTTCCCTGATGAATTTATTAACCAGTGCATGCAAACCGCTTTCCTCGATCTTTAAAATTTCGGAGCATTGTTTTATGTAATCCTGCTGCTTGGTAAAATCTTCGGTCTTATTTATTTTTGAAATGGTTTCAGCAATCTGATTTACAACAATTGATTTTTTGGTACTGTCGCTGCCGGCATCGTTTAAAGCAATACCCAGTTGAAATAAAATAAAATCTTTCTTATTTTCATTTACAAATTTGATGAACTCTGCAGCACCCACTTTGTTTACATAGCTGTCCGGATCTTCACCATCGGGTATTAATACCAGTTTTACATTCAGGCTTTCTTCCAGCGCCAAATCAAGCCCACGCAGGGCCGCTTTAATACCCGCACTGTCGCCATCATAAATAATGGTAAGGTTACTGGTGTAC
The DNA here is from genome assembly GCA_026786345.1 of Chitinophagaceae bacterium. Taxonomy (GTDB): domain Bacteria; phylum Bacteroidota; class Bacteroidia; order Chitinophagales; family Chitinophagaceae; genus Segetibacter. The sequence continues at coordinate 5,721 of JAJAYD010000197.1, read as the reverse complement.
TTTTTTATCAGCCGCAGTTGGTCGGGTGTAAGCGATGTACCTCCGCTGGCAACCACATTTTCTACTCCGGCCTGGTGCAGGCTTACCACATCTGTATATCCCTCTACCAGTAAACATTCATCAGCTTTATCAATAGCCTGTCGTGCAAAATACGAACCGTAGAGTATTTTGCTCTTTACATAAATTTCATTTTCCGGACTGTTGATATACTTGGGAGCCTTGTCATTTTTTTTGATGATCCTGGCGCCAAAGCCCAAAACTTTTCCGCTTTGGTTATGAATGGGGAAAATGATTCTGCCGCGGTAATTATCATAAGCGTTACCCTCCCGTACATTTACCAGTCCCGTTTTTTGCAGATACTCCAGGCTGTATTGTGCCGCCAGGGCGGCCTTGGTAAAACCATCCCGGCCTTCGCCATTATAACCCAGTTGAAATTTTTTGATGATATCTTCCCGAAAGCCACGTTCTTTCAAATAGCTTAATGCAATGTCCTGTCCCTCTTCAGAATTAAGTAATGCTTCTGTAAAATATTTTTGTGCAAAGTTATTTATGATGTACAGGCTGTCGGCTACCTGTTGCTGCTGTTTGTATTCGGGACTGGTTTCACTTTCTTCAATCTCTACATTATATTTTGCAGCCAGCCAGCGCAAGGCTTCCACATAACTGTATTTTTCCGCTTCCATTAAAAAACCAATGCTGTTACCGCTGCGGCCACAACCAAAACATTTGTAAATTTCTTTGCTGGGCGAAACGGTGAAGGAAGGACTTTTTTCATTGTGGAACGGGCAAAGGCCCAGGTAATTGGCACCTCTCTTTTTTAATTTAATAAAAGAGCCAACTATTTCCACAATATCTATGCGGCTGAGTATTTGTTGTATGCTTTCCTGAGATATCAATCCTTGAATTATTGAAACTGCAATTTACGCATGTTTGGCATAAACGGGTTATTGTTAATCTTTGGTAAATGGCGTTGTATATAAAAAATTGGCATAATTTATGAAAAATAAAAGCAAATTTCATCTGTATATTAATACCTTTAACACCTAAATAAATTTACAAACATGAAGAAATATTTATTAGCGGTTGTGTTTTTTACGGCATCTTATGTAGCCCAAAGCCAGGATTTAAAAAGTATATCAATAAACGTTGCCCTTAAAAAATTTGATGACGCGAAAAGCGACTTAGACAAATTTTTGGCAGTTGAAAAAAATGCTGCAAAGCCCGAAGGCTGGTATTATAAGGCCTATATATACAACATGGTGGCAAGAGATTCAAAGAAAACTGTGGCAGAAAGCAAAAGCCTTAACGACGAAGCCTTTGCTGCGCTAAAAAAATATGCGCAAATTGATGCCAAAGTACCGTTAACAAAAGAAGAAAACAATTCTACCTTATTCAATTTATATTATTCCTATTACGACATGGGGGTAAAAATGTACAATGAAAAAAAGTATCCGGAATCTTTTGATCTTTTCAGGAATTCGCTTGAAGTGCATGACTATGGTATCGCCAACAGTCTTAGCGGCCCCGGTACTATTAAGTTTTCAGTACACGATACCGACCTTGTATGGAATCTGGCGGTACTTGCTAATGAACTTAAAAAAAAGGATGATGCTGTAATTTATTATAAAAAAATAGCAGATGCAAACCTGGGTGATGAAAAATATGCTACAGCTTACGATGAACTGGTGCAAAAATATAAGCGTGAAAAAAATGCCGAACTATTCAAAAAATATGTAACGGCTGCAAAAAAATATTACCCGGTTGACCTGCCTTATTGGGAAAACAAGGAAACTGAATTTGCACTGGCCGGTCTTGAAAACGATGCCCTGCTTAATAAGTACGAAGAACTGATAACGACATTCCCGAATAACTATCTTGTTTTTTATAACTACGCGGTAGAAGTTGATAAATTTTTAGGCACAGATGCTGCCAAGAGTAAGGATGCTGCTGCTGTAGCGGCTTACAGAACAAAAATTGAAGACCTGTTTAAAAAAGCTGTTTTGATCAAACCAAATATTGAAGGAAATTTACAATTAGCCAACCTTTATTACAGTAAAACATACGAACTTCAGGAACGTGCAGCAAAAATAAAAGGAACCAAACCGGCTGAGATAAAAGTAAAAAATGAGTTAACCGCATCGGTGAAAACAACCATGAACCAGGCCATTCCTTTTGCTGAGGATGCTGTTAAGTTATTGGCTGAATTAAAGGATTATAAATTCACTGACAAGGCCAATTATAAGCTGGCACTTGAAATATTAAGTAACGCATATAAAATGAATGGTAATACGGCAAAGCATGCTGAAATTGAGAAGAGAAGGGTTGAAGTAGAGAAATTATAATATCAAACTGAATTTCATAGCAGGCCTTTGTGGCGTTGGTGTTTGGTAAATAGCGGTTGGCCTAACTACAAAATCCAATCGGTACAAAATCATTTCGTTAATAAAAAAACTCCCGGTTTCGGGAGTTTTTTTTATGTGTGTCAGGCATGTATATCAGCTATAGGGTGCAAGTCCCGAATACGCTTTACAGTAGGGAGTATTAGCCAAGAGCAAGGGTGTCGTGGGTGACTGCGAATCTGAAAGAAGCTGGCGGCAAAGGTTTGAGCCAACGAACAGGAAGTGCATATAAGGCGTGGTACTGTGGGTGATGTTGCATAAGAAACAAAAGCCCCATACTGTACGGATCAGTACTGCGTAAATGCAATGGCTACATGAACCGAAAGCGGATATACTTACCCTGAGAGATCTGTAATCTAACTGTCGGAGACATGAGCGAATGTTGAAGAAGTAACCAAAGCTATAAACTGAAAGTGGAGGGATGTTACAGAAGTCAGCCGAGGTCATAGTAGGTGTAACAGAAGCCGTCATTAGAGAGACGGAAGTATTTAGAGAAGCCGAAGGACTGAATGTTAAAATGAGGGAGCGAATTACAATGTTTTAAAGCGAAATCGCCAGCAAAGCGCAACCCCGTAAGAGAACTGCTTGCATGAGGATAGGCGGAACCCGAAAGTAAAATGTAAGAGGTGCTTAGATTAGGATTGAAACAGTAAGGGAGCAACCCTGCGAACCTGCCTGCCGACGGGCAGGTTAAAGTTAAAGTAAGTATGCTGGAACAAATCATGGACAGGCGCAACATTGAGAAAGCCCTGTTGCAAGTAGAACGCAACAAGGGAGCAGGTGGGGTGGATGGTATGCAGACCGATGAGCTTCGGAACTACCTTAGTACTCACTACCAAGAGTTACGCCAATCTGTATTAGACGGCACTTACAAGCCAAGCCCTGTACGCAAGGTAGAGATACCTAAGCCACAGGGAGGCGTAAGAATGTTGGGGATACCGACAGTAAAAGACCGCTTGCTGCAACAAGGCATCAGTCAATGGTTACAACAATTTTATGAACCAGATTTTTCGCAAAGCAGTTATGGATTTAGACCCAACCGCAATGCACATCAAGCCGTAATGCACGCCCAACGCTTCTTAGAAGAGGGTAGAACATTTATCATCGAACTTGATTTAGAGAAATTTTTCGACACAGTAAACCACGACAGGTTGATGAGTTTAATCATGCGCAAGGTAACGGACAAAGGCACCTTATGCCTCATTCGCCAATACCTGCGCAGCGGCATCATGGAAGGCGGTATGGTGAGCCAACGCATAGAAGGCACACCACAAGGCAGTCCACTAAGCCCATTATTATCCAACATTATCTTAGACGAACTGGACATGGAACTCGAAAAACGAGGACACAGTTTTGTAAGATATGCGGATGATTGCAGCATCTATGTAAAGAGTGAGAAGTCAGCAAATCAAGTGCTGGCAAATATAACAAAGTACATAGAAACGGTGTTAAAACTAAAAGTAAACCAACAGAAAAGTAAAGTCAGCCGACCTACCCAAAGTACGCTATTAGGTTTTTCATTCTATCGAAGTAAAGATAAATGGGAAATACGAATAGCCCCCAAAACAATCCAACGGATAAAAGAAAAGTGCAAAGCAATTACACAGCGCAACAACGGCAACAACACCAGGCAAAAGCTACAGAAGATAGCCCCAATTATAAGAGGTTGGACAAATTATTTTTCGATAGCAAAAGCGAAATCGGTGCTGCAAAGTTTGGATGAATGCGTACGCACAAGGCTACGAATAGGGTTATGGAAAGAATGGAAGAATGGTAGAACAAGAGTAGCAAATTTGTTGAAATTGGGAGCATCAAAACAAAAGGCATACCAGTGGGGTAACAGCAGCAGGGGTTATTGCCGGGTGGCACACAGCCCCATACTCTGCCAAACGCTCAACAATGCCTACTTTGGAAAAATAGGGTACGCAGGTTTTTACAACACTTACCAACGGCAAACAGCAATGCAGCCAACATTATTTTAACAAACCGCCGTATGCCGAACGGCACGTACGGTGGTGTGAGAGGACAGTAGGGGAATTAATCCCCTACTTCCTACTCGATTATAAAAAAATGCTCCGCTAATTATCAAGCGGAGCACAAACCTAAAAACCAAACCTGTATAACCAACTTACAATAGCTATGGGGATTAAATTATTCCTTTCCACCTCATTAAACCTGCGCCACCTAACATGGCTGCGGCAAATAAAATAATACCAACAGGCATGTGTTCTTTATTATCGGCTTCGTCTCTAACCTGGGGTAACAACGTTGCATATTGTGCAGCCACATTTGTTTCTTCATCATTTTTTGCCGTGGCATCATCCTGCCAGTTGTTGATATTGGTGCCGGTCAATGCAGTCAATTCCCTCAGTTCTTTCTTTCTCCGGGCTTTTAAATCCTGCAGGTATTTTTTGCCGGCAGCACAATTAAAATCACCGCTGGCGGGGTGTGTAATAATATATCTTGCCTGGTAGTTTAGAGTATTGGGTGTTACCTGAAACATCAGATCCTGCGGGAATGAGTTGCGGTTGTACCGGAAATGCAACCTGGTAAAATGCACGTTATTACTGCCGTTATCAATCTCTTCATTGTCCACATCGCTATAATCACTCCAGTCTTTATTACCCAGCCACCAAACACCACTCTGCACCAGGTCCTGCTCAGTTGGAGGGTTTCCCACGCAAGGATCGCATTTCATTTGATTGATGGGCGTTACATTCCAGGCATATTCCAAAAAGGCCACACTTTTATTTTCCTTATCCCACTGTGTAGTAAACAGGTTGCCATAAAAAGCGCCAAAGTTTTTTTGCACAAACAGCGGAATGTTTTTGTTGCTTGCAATCTCAACATTGCGGTAGTTAGTACTCTCAATCCTGCCCTTGCGGGTAAATGCATATACAATCAGGTCCTGGTCGCCATCGGCATTGGCCATACCCAAACGTATGGGCAGCATAAATTTTGGTGAGTTAAAACTGATTTGTATTGGGCGAAGAAAATTATTATTCAGTTTCTTCTTTTCTTTTTCATTAACCTTTACCACAAAAAATTTGTGGTTAGTTTTTATGTATGGTTCAAGCACTTCCTCTGCATCGGCAGGAATTTTATAACCGTTTTCCGTAAGCCAGCTTTTTAATCCGCTGCTTTCTTTTGCACTTAAGATGAGGATATCGTATTCGCCAACCAAATATTTTGCTTCTACTTTTACATTTACCTGTGCACCTGCAACCTTGCCTGCCAAAGCCCTGTTAATGCCAGAACTTGGTGCTGCCATGTCTTTTTTTTCATCCATTGATTCATAGCTATTGCATGGATTCTCATCCCA
>JAJAYD010000196.1 GCA_026786345.1 Chitinophagaceae bacterium | reverse complement strand
CAATGGACGAGCCAACCACATTCACCACACCAAAAATAATGGCACCGTTTTCTTTCGCTCTTTCAATGGCAACCAACGTGTCGGCAGTTTCGCCGCTTTGGGAAATAGCCACAATGATATCACCTTTGTTTACAATTGGATTGCGATACCTGAATTCAGATGCATATTCAACTTCAACCGGAATACGACAAAGCTCTTCAATAATATATTCCGCCAGCAACGCAGCATGCCAACTGGTGCCACAGGCAACCATAATTATACGCTGCGCATTTTTAAAATGCTCCATATTATCCTGGATGCCCTTCATGGTGATTGTTCCAGCCGCAGCATCCAATCTTCCTCTTAAACAATCGTGTATAGTGCTTGGCTGTTCAAAAATTTCTTTCAGCATAAAATGGTCGTAGCCGCCTTTTTCAATAGCCGCCAGTTCCATATCAAGTTTGGTAACAAAAGGTGTAATTTTTTCGTTGCCCAGGTTTTTCAAGATCAGTTCATCGGGCCGCACAATAGCCAGTTCGTAATCATTTACATAAACCACTTCCTTGGTATATTCCAGCATGGGCGAGGCATCAGAACCCAGAAAATGTTCGCCTTTACCAACACCAATAACCAGCGGACTTCCCTTCCGTGCAGCAATAATGGTATCAGGACTATCAGCATCCAACAACAAAATAACATAAGCACCGGTAACTCTCTTCAAAGCAATTCTTACAGCTTCTTCCAGGTCGCATTTATTATTGTTCCGGATGTCTTCAATAAAATTTAAAAGTACTTCGGTATCGGTATCACTGGTAAACGTGTAACCCTTGTTGGTAAGTTCCTGTTTAAGCTGGGCGTAGTTTTCAATAATGCCGTTGTGTATCATGGCCAGTTTGCCGCTTGCAGATGTATGCGGATGCGCATTCCGGTCGCTTGGCTCGCCATGCGTGGCCCAGCGGGTATGGCCAATACCGGTATGTGCCTGCAGGTCCTTGCCCAGAATAGCTTCTTCCAGTTCTGCAACGCGGCCTTTCTTTTTATAAACTTTTAACCCGCCGTTAAGAAGTGCAACACCTGTACTGTCATATCCACGATATTCAAGCCGCTTTAATCCGGTTATAATTATTGGGTAAGCTTGTTTTGGGCCTGTATAACCAACTATTCCACACATATTTTAAATGTTTTATTTCGTTTTTTTTATTTTGGGCCCGGCATTAGTACTACTATTGAACTTCATTGGCGTCGCACTCTTGTACGGGATCTCTTTATTCAACTTTTAACTTAGCGGTTGGGCAAAATTTATCGTGCAATTTAGTAAAAATGTAATCATTTAAGCATTTTATAAACTAAACTAACGGGTATTTTCAATCTATTAACTTAAATTGAATTATTAAAACTATTTGTATGAAATATGTACTGATTTTTTTAATGGCAACCGCTTTTAAAAACACATCGTTTGCGCAACAGGAAACTACTGTTACAAAAATATTTATAGTTCGCCATGCCGAAAAGGAAAGCGGCAAAGACCCTGTATTAACCCCCGCAGGTAATTTACGTGCAGGAGATTTAATGAGGGTTTTACAAAATGAAGGAATACAAAAGATTTATGTAAGCCAATACAAGCGTACTCAAATGACCGGCGATAGTTTGCGTATTCAGTTTAAAACAGATACGGTGCATTATGCAGCCGATACTTTATGCGATAACCTCATCAATTCCATTATGCAACACAGCGATTTCGGAAAGACGGTCCTTATCATAGCTCACAGCAATACCATTCCGCAAATTATAAGAAAGTTTGGTGTAACAGATTATCCTTATGGCGATATACCCGATGCCGAGTTTAATAATTTATTTTTGATAACCTACAAGAAGGAAAAAGCAAAGTTGAAGAAGATGAAATATGGTGCTAAATCAGGAACTTCAGCAGCGATGAGATAATTACAATAACACCCCACTTAAAAAAAGATAAGCCACCGAAAAATAAATAACTATCCCTGTAACATCAACCAGTGTTGCTACAAACGGTGCAGATGAAGTAGCCGGATCAAACTTCATGCGTTTTAAAAATATGGGTAACATAGATCCTGCCAGCGTACCCCACAACACAACTCCCAGCACAGAAACACCGGTAACCATCGCTAAAAGAAAAGTGTGTGTGCCATAAAGATGCGGCTCAATATAACTCCACATATAAGTTCGTAAAAAGCCCACCAGTCCTAAGATGCCGCCCAATACCAATCCGCTTTTTATTTCTCTTTTTAAAATGGTAAACCAATCAGCAATGGTAATTTCGGCCTTTGCCATGGCCTGTATAATTAAAGTAGATGCCTGGCTGCCGGTATTACCGCCACTGGAAATAATTAAAGGCACCAGCATGTTCAGGACCAATACCTTTTTAATTTCATCTTCAAAAAAACTCATGGCGCTGGCTGTAAGCAATTCGCCTACAAATAAAATAACAAGCCAGGGAGCACGCTTGCGTATCAGTTTCCAGAAGGGCATGTCCAGGTACGGCTCGTCCAAAGCTTCAGTACCACCAATCTTTTGTATATCCTCACTATACTCCTCTTCGGCCACCCAAAGAATATCATCAATGGTTACAATGCCCAGTAAAATATTATTTTTGTCGGTAACCGGCAAAGCTACCCGGTTGTTCATTTTAAAAACTTCGCTGGCCATTTCCTGGTCATCGGTAACATGTAAAACAATAAAACGACCATCCATCATATCGCTCACTTTTGTATTGGGCTCGGCCAGAATAAAATCACGTATCCGTATATCATCCAGCAGTTCTCCCTTCTCATTAATTACATAAATCACGTCGATGGTTTCGCTGCCACGGGCATGTTTGCGGATGGTTTGAAAAACTTCGGCCACCGTATTTTCTTCATATACATATACATAATCGGGCGTCATTATCCTGCCCATACTGTTCTCGGGATAGCCCAGTAATTCCAGTGTTACAATGCGTTCATCCGGGTCTAGTGTTTTGATGAGGTCACGAACAATGCTGGTGGGTAATTCTTCCAGAAAAGCAACCCGGTCATCAGCCGGCAGTTCATTCAGCAACTCGGTGGTTTTAATAACCGGTAAATTCTTTATTATCCTTTTCTGAGTAGGTAATTCGATGATCTTAAAAACGCTGGCGGCCCGGTTAATGTTAAGCAGGGAGATAATCTGGCATTCGTAATCTTCGTTTTCATAAATAAGATCGGCCACATCACTGATGTTCTGGTCATTCAGAAATTCCTGTATGGCCAGTTTATCTTCAGAAGCGATCACTTCTTCAAACTGCTGTTGTATTGATATTTCGTCCAGTTCTAACGACATCAGTGCTTTGAATTGTACGTTAATTTGAAATAATGGCTATCAATTTGCTGTCAGTCTGCCTGTCCCGGTTGTCTCGGGGAGCTTGTCGAAGACGGAGTCCTTAACGCAGCCCCGGTTTCGACAACCTCAACCTGACAACTTTTAAAATGATGCCCTATTATTGATAGTTATTAAATTGCAGTGCAAATGTGGCGCAATTTAACCCATTTATTATTAACCAAATGTTATGCTCAAGCCTTATTTATTTGTTGATGTTACGGCCGCAAAGGGCAGGGGCGTTTTTACCCGTGAACGCATACCGGCCAACACTGTTGTTGAAATAGCACCTGTAATTGTGATGCAACATAAAGACAGGGAGCATCTTGATAAAACCTTACTGCACGATTATATTTTTGAATGGGGAAAAGAAAAAAAATAAATGCGCCATGGCCCTTGGGCTGATACCCATTTACAACCACAGTTATAAAAGCAACTGCGAATATTTTATGGACTTTGAGGATGATTCTATAATGGTAAAAACGGTGAGGGTTATCGAGAACGGCGAAGAACTTACCATCAATTATAATGGTGATTGGAATGACGGGAAGAAGGTTTGGTTTGAGGTGAAATAGGGTTTAGGAGTTTAGGGTTTAGTGGTTTAGCAATAATACTGCACAACCTAAACTCCTAAACTTCTAAACCCTAAACTTCTAAACCCTAAACTTCTAAACTAAATCCTAAACCTTTCCTTATGCCTGTTCTATCAATTGTATTTCCGCAGCAATTTTTACTTCGTCACTCACAACCACGCCACCGGCTTCTGTAACCGCACTCCAGGTGAGGCCAAAATCTTTACGATTTATTTTACCGTTGATGGTAAAACCGGCCTTGGTATTGCCATACATATCTTTGGCCACGCCCCCATATTCAACCGATAATTTTACATTTTTGGTAACATCACGTATGGT
>JAJAYD010000195.1 GCA_026786345.1 Chitinophagaceae bacterium | reverse complement strand
TGAGCACAGGCGCAAGATTAACTTCAACATAGGAAAATATAATGCAGTTGTTCCGGTAGGTAAACTTCAATTTAAAAATATTACCGTAGCCCGCGAAAGAGCTAAGAATGCAAAATGGCGTTCCATCGAAACCCTCGACCAACAACTGGAAGAATTTGAAAGGCAATTTACAAGCAGGGGAGGTAAAGTAATTTGGGCAGGGAATGCCGAAGAAGCTTTAGCTGCCATAGGCAAAATATGCACTGAAAAGGAGTGTAAGATTGTAGTGAAAAGCAAAAGCATGGCAACAGAAGAGATTGACTTAAATGCTTACCTGGAAAAGAATGGAATTGAAAGTATTGAAACAGACCTGGGCGAATACATTCAACAATTGGATGGTGAGGCACCATACCATATTGTTACGCCTGCCATGCACAAAAGCAAACAGGATGTTGCTAAGTTGTTTGCCGAAAAATTAGGTACGCCTATTGATCTTACACCTGAAGAGTTGACACAGGTAGCACGGATAAAAATGCGTGAAAAATACACCCAGGCCCAGGTGGGAATTACAGGTGCAAACTTTATTCTCACCGATATTGGTGCTATTGCCATAACCGAAAACGAAGGGAACGGGCGCCTCAGTTGCTCCTTTCCTAAAACGCACATTGCGGTTGTTGGTATTGAAAAAGTGCTGCAGTCAACTCCGGATCTTGGATTGTTTTGGCCGCTGCTGTCTACCTTTGGAACCGGGCAGAAAGTAACCGTTTACAATAGTATTATTACAGGCCCCAGGCAAGAGGGAGAAACCGATGGACCCGACGAGATGTATGTGATCTTACTGGATAATGGCAGAACCAATTTGCTAAAAAAAGAGACCCGGGAATCTTTATATTGTATTCGTTGCGGAGCTTGCTTAAATGCCTGCCCGGTATATAAAAATATTGGAGGCCACTCCTACGAGACGACTTACAGTGGTCCTATTGGAAGTGTAATTACCCCTCACATGAAACCCATGGAGGAATACAACCATCTCAGTTATGCTTCCTCCCTTTGTGGTAATTGTACCGAGGTTTGCCCCGTTAAAATAAATATTCATGAACTGCTGCTGGAAAACCGTCACGAAGCTGTGGAGTCCGGTGCCTCGTCGTTTAGTGAACGAATGGCATGGATGCTTTGGAAAAAAGCAAGCCTAAGCAGAAAAATGATGAATATGGGTAATGGAAAGTTGAAAAACATGGTGGTAAATAAAGTGTTTAAAGGATGGACTACCCATAGGGATAAACTTGACTTTAGCCCCAGGACTTTTAATGAAATGTGGGATGAAAATAATGGTTAACCCATTTGACTACATGGGTGCATCAATTCATAAACCAGTCATTTACATCCATGATTCAATTGTTATTGTACACCCCTCAATCTTCGGCAAGACTGCACTATATATTTGGGGTGCTATGCAATGCAATAGGAATTAGCAGCTATCAAATTACCCATAGGCAGCAAGAATTCAACTCTTTTACCGGGGCAAAAATTAATTACTCTGCCGATATCTTTGATGAGGGATTGATACAGATAACTCCTGGAAAACTCTTGTTTGAAGATACCTTGACAGAGCAAGACATTGAATGCTTTGAATGGAAGAATACAAAGGCATTTTTTGAAACAGGTAGGGGAGAGATGCCTTTTGATTTGTTTGCAGCTTCATTCTATTTACTTACCCGTTACGAAGAATACCTTCCTCACGAAAAAGACTTTTATGGAAGATTTGCACACACCAAAAGCCTGGCGTTCAAAGAAGATTTTTTACACCTTCCCCTGGTAAACCTTTGGTTTCGTGAGTGTGCTTTGCTACTTCAAAAAAAGTATGAATCCTTACAACTTGTACCGCCTGTTTTTACTTACGTACCAACCTACGATATTGATATGGCCTGGAGCTATTTCAATAAAGGTTTTGTAAGAAATACAGCCGGCCTGTTACGATCAGTAATTGATAGAAACTTACAAAGTATAATAGAAAGACTGGGTGTATTGTTGGTATTTGAAGATGATCCGTTTGATATTTATGAATGGTTAGACACCGTGCATGATCAGCATGCTTTACAACCCGTATATTTCTTTTTGGTAGCAGCTAAACCGGGTAAGTACGATAAAAACATAAGCCCCAAAAGCAGGTATTTTCAATTGCTGATCAGCAAACTTTCTGTTATGTACACAACGGGTCTTCATCCTTCGTGGCAAAGTGGCGACAATACAGAAATGTTGCAGCAAGAGCTTCGGTACCTTCAAACAACAAGCGGTAAAAAAATTAAAAGCAGCAGGCAACATTATATTCGAATGAGCTTGCCCGGCACCTATCAACAACTTATAAAAGCGGGAATCAATAAAGACTTTTCTATGGGTTATGGAAGCATCAATGGCTTTAGAGCTTCTTATTGTATGCCTTATCCGTGGTACGATTTATCAGCGGAGCAACAAACTGATTTAACGGTGTACCCGTTTTGTTATATGGAGGCCAACTCGTTGTTTGAACAAAAGTTTTCGCCCGAACAGGCTTTGAACGAGATGGAACAATATTGCGCTATAACCAAACAATTGAACGGAACGTTCATTACCATCTTTCACAACCATTTGCTTACCGAACAGCCCCTGCAAATTGCCTGGCGCAATATGTACCAGCAGTTTCTTGAGAGAAACTTTTAATACAAAAATAAAGGCGTTCACCTGGGCTTTTGAAATATAAAACAATTACTTTTTAATGTTTAAAATGGCGCATTCCTGTCGTAACCATAGCAAGATTATTTGCCACGCAATACTGAATACTATCCTTGTCTCTTATTGACCCGCCGGGCTGTACAAATGCCGCTATTCCTTCGGCGTGGGCTATCTGCACACAATCGTTAAAAGG
>JAJAYD010000194.1 GCA_026786345.1 Chitinophagaceae bacterium | reverse complement strand
TTTTGAGAAACACCTATTCTGAACGAACCCATGATGAGCTTATTAAAAACAAAACGTTCGCCCTGGTCCATCTTGCTCCAACTGTCAAGGATAAAATTCTTTCTTATCGCTTCGTTCTGTTTTTCAAGCCTTATAAATTGTTCGATGTAAAAATGCAATGGCTTCGGCAGATCAGCAGGATTAATGTTTGGTTCTGGCAAGAGAAGCGAAATGGTTTCGCCTAAATCTCCTACGGTATGATAGCATTCGCCAAACAACCAACCTGGCAATTGAGCCATCTCAATACACCACTCAATTAATTGGCTTGAGTTGACCATACGCTTTGGGCGGCGGCCACTAAAAATGGCTATCATCCATACTTTATCTTTATCGTCCGCTGTAGAAAAATAATGCGTGAGGGCCTCAATTTTATCGTTGGTCTTAGTACTGGTTCCAATAATTTGAACAAGGTTGGCAAAGCTCCGTAGCCCTGTTGCGCTTAACTCCTCAGGCAAATCAGTTTCCTGCAATTCATGTTGCAGTACCTCGTTATTTAGATGGATGTTAGTGGCTTCATTGGTCATAGCTCGCCGGTATTTGTATCAGGTAACTCAATAGTTTCATCTTTCAAAACTTCCTCCTGTTTTCCTTCAAACACTTCTGGTGGTGCTTCTTCTTCATCATTACCATACTCGGTCTTTACCTCAGCAGAAGCAATACCTATTTCATTTAAATAACGGCTAAACGCTGCCTGGAAACCATGGGTTACAAAAACTTTTTCGGCGCCTGTAGCCTTTATTGCTTGCAGCAAACCTGGCCAGTCAGCATGATCGCTCATTATAAATCCTGCATCTACATTTCTTCTTCTGGCGTTCCCTCTAACCTGCATCCAGCCACTGCAAGTACCCACACTGTATGGATTAAATCTTTTCATCCATGGTGTGCCATCCGCGCTGGGCGGGGCAACAACAACAGCCCCTTTAAAAGCGGCTTTATCAGTTTCTGCCGTCACTCGTTCAACAGGCGGAAGCATCCAGCCTGCCTGTGTTAAGGTTTGATGCATGTTATAGATGGCCCCATGTACAAATATTTTGTTGCTTACTTTACTGGCCGCTTCAATAACTCGCTGCGCTTTGCCCAGGCTGTATGCAATCAATACACTGCACTTGTCCGCGGCTTTATTTTGTACAATCCAGTCCTGGATGCTGCTATAAATTTCGGCTTGTGTTTTCCATTTGTAAATAGGCAAGCCAAAGGTTGATTCTGTTATGAAAGTATGGCAGCGAATGGGTTCAAACTGGCCACTGATGCCGTCATTCTCGGTTTTATAATCTCCGCTTGCCACCCACACTTCTCCCTTGTATTCAACCCTTATTTGAGAGCTGCCTATTACATGACCTGCGGGATGAAAGGATAATTTAACTCCATTTAAAAAAGTATTGGCGCCCCATTCAACAGGCTGATAAATATTATGGCCTAAACGCAATTGAAGTATGGGTTCCGAGTATTTATGACAGAGATAAGCTTGGGATCCAAAACGGGCATGATCGCTGTGTCCATGGGTAATTACGGCCTGCTTAACAGGCCGCCAGGGATCAATATAAAAATCGCCCTGCCTGCAGTAAAGCCCCTTATCTGTAAAATCAATTAATGCCATGGTATAGTAGTCAGTGGTCAGTGGTGAGTAGTGAGTGGTCAGTCAATAGTCATTGGTCAATAGTCAACGGTGGGTGGTGAGTAGCCAGAAGTCATTTGTCATTGGTCATTCTCAATTCTTCACGTTTCGCCTTTCACTTTTCACGTTTCACCCTTCATGATTCAATCTTCACATTTCACATTTCACGTTTCACCTTTCATGTTTGACCTTTGACCTTTGACCTTTCACCTTTCACCTTTCACCTTTCACCTTTTCATTCTTACAAAATCGCTTTAATGTTTCCTTCCTGTTTTCTTATAAAGTACAGTTTTTTATTTTCGAGGTAATCTGGTAGGGTATTGCTTTCCCTAAGCTTAACAGACTTAATATCAAAATCGTTAAAGATTTTGTATTGGTTGCTTGAAAGATTATTGATGAAGTTATTGCGGTATTTAGCCAGCAATTTTCCAAAGTGAAAAGTGGTTTCGTATCCACGAAAAACCATATCGCTGGGGCGGCTGTAAAATTTTGTTTTATATCTTTTGGCAAAGGATGATTCTGTATCATCCGACCTCATATAATAGAATGGTGTAGAGTAAACAATATCAACATTGCGGCACGATTTAGAGTTCAATTCCCTAATACCATCCCATGTTGGCATGCCTACAGCAGTGGCCCTGTATTGCTCAAAACTGCTGATGGTTTTTACAATCTTAAGCCCAAAGCTTTCAATCGGGGATGCAACTAATACTACGTTATAACTGGCATTGCTATCCAAATGGTTCATCACATCTTTTGGTGCAAAATTTTCGGTCAGTTCCACCCACTTTATTTTTACCGGTGCAGTTTTGGCGTTCTTGTTAAGATCGTTGAAGGTATTTTTTATATAATCACCCGTACTGCCGGATTTGCGGAAAGCTATAATGTTTGTTCCAGCATAATTCGTATTCAGGTATTTGTAAATGCCCAGCAAGTGTGTTTGAAAAGAAGAATTCAGCAACACAAAAAACGGGTTGGCATTAATGCCTCCAACATTGGGATATGTAGCAGAGATCAGGGGTATATTTCTTTTTAGCGCCTGGTCGCCAAAACGTTTGACCTCCTCCGACGAGGTAAAGGATCCAATCATGAGAGACACATTGTTCAGTTCAGGTCCGTTAAGCATGCTGTTCAGGTAATTCTCAGGTTGCCTGGTGTCGTAAATATTCACCTCCATTTTTGTTCCTTCACTGGCCAAACTATCAATGGCCATCATCACACCATTATAAAATTCAAGGCCGGGCAGCATGTTTTTTGGAATACTTTCTTTGTCCGGGGTATAGCTGGTTCCTTCAAATGCATCATTTAAAAACAAAGGAGCAAAAATGGCAATTTTTAAGGGCTTAACAGTGTCTTGCTGCCCGTACGAAGTATGGATGGAGGCAATGGTTACAAGCAGGGAGGCAATTGTGATGTAAAATTTTTTCATTGTAGTATTGAACGTTTGTGTCCACTAAACAAAATTGATGCCTATTCCCATTCAATTGTGGCAGGTGGCTTACTGCTAATGTCGTAAACCACCCGGTTAATTCCCTTAACATTATTAATTATTTCGTTCGAAACAAAAGCCAGGAACTCATAAGGAAGATGCGCCCAATCGGCTGTCATTCCATCTACCGAAGTAACGGCCCGTAGCGCTATGGTATGTTCATACGTTCTTTCATCACCCATAACCCCCACGCTTTTTACCGGTAACAATATGGCGCCTGCCTGCCATATACTTCCATATAAATTGTGATCTTTTAACGCTTTTATATAAATATCATCGGCATCCTGCAGCAGTGCAACCTTATCGCTGGTTATATCTCCCAATATTCTAATGGCTAATCCGGGGCCGGGAAAAGGGTGCCTGAACAATTGCTCATGCGGAATGCCCAATTCGACACCTACTTTTCTCACTTCATCTTTAAAAAGAAAACGAAGTGGTTCTATCAAGCCGAGATGCATTTTTTCTGGCAGGCCGCCTACATTGTGGTGCGATTTTATAGTGGCCGATGGCCCGTGGACACTCAGGCTTTCTATAACATCAGGATAGATGGTACCCTGTCCTAAAAATTTTATATCATCTAATAACAACGCCTCTTCCTGAAACACATCAATAAAGAGCCTTCCAATGATTTTACGTTTTGCTTCAGGGTCCGATTTTCCGGCCAACTCATCGTAGAACAAATTCTTTTTATCAACTCCTTTTACATTTAAACCAATGGTGTTGTACGTGTCCAGCACCTGCTGAAATTCGTTTTTACGAAGCAGCCCGTTATCAACAAAAATTCCGTGCAAACGATCGCCAATTGCATGGGCAATAAGTGTTGCGGCCACAGTGCTGTCAACGCCACCGCTCAAAGCCATAATCACATGGCCATCGCCAACGGCCAATTTTATCTGCTCAATAGTTTCCTGAACAAAGTGAGACGGCGTCCAGTCTTGTGTACATCCGCAAACATGTATCAAAAAATTATTCAGTATCAATTTGCCTTCGGTAGTGTGGTATACTTCGGGGTGAAATTGTAAGGCATACAGTGGAAAAGTATCAGTAGTAGTTTTTTTAAAAGCTGCCACGGGAATGCTTTCTGTAGTAGCAAGAATTTCAAAATTTTCAGGCAATTCAACAATCGAATCAGCATGGCTCATCCATGCCTGCGAAGTGGTGCTAACACCTTGTAACAACCTGTCCTCTTTTACTTTGGTTAATATGGCCCTGCCGTACTCCCGTTTATTACTTTTTTCAACCTTACCGCCATAGCTTTTGGCAGCCAGTTGTGCGCCATAACAAATGCCTAACACTGGTAGTTTGTTTATCAGGGTATTTATATCGATGAAGGGAGCATTGTAGTCATTAACCGAAAATGGGGAGCCGCTTAAAATAATCCCCTTCAGATTTTCATCGAATAAAATAGGTTTGTGATAAGGAATGATTTCGCAAAAAACATTCGCTTCCCGAACAGCACGGGCAATTAATTGGGTGTATTGACTTCCAAAGTCAAGTATTAAAATTTTCTCGTGCATGGTAACAAACTATACAAAAACAACGGTATCGTCCGTTGGGTTAAAAAGAGCGGCTAAGGTACTTAAATTTAAATGTCTATAAATTACACACATCAATGCTGCATATACAGATTGGGTTGTATTTTGGTGCGGTAATCTTAAACTAAACTGCTTTTTTATGAAGATCCTTACCGTAGCTTTTCTATCTGTTATTTTAATATCGTTCAACTCATGCAGATCCTTTGGCAAGCGCATAAAGGGTAATGGAAACATGGTTACTGAAACCCGAAATGTTTCCAGTGCAGATCGCCTGAGTGTAAGAGGGGATTTTGATGTGGTGCTTACGAAGGGAGAAACCGGCGTAAAGGTTTCTGCCGACGAAAACTTAATGCGTTATATCCGCATTGAGATGGATGACAACAAATTGGTAATACGCAGCGAAGACAGGATAAACATAACTTCTGACAACGGCATTACTGTTAACATCAGCACCCCTGAAATTAAAGAAGCAAATATTTTAGGAAGTGGAAATATTACTTCAAATGATAAATTTGTTTCGGGTGATAAAATGAGCTTTAAAACAACGGGTAGCGGAAATTTAACTTTAGCAGTTAATTGCCCCAATATAACTGCTGGCATAACCGGCAGCGGCGATATGAATCTGTCTGGCGAAACCCGAATTTTAAAAGTATCTATTACTGGTAGTGGTAACTTTCGTGGGCAGGATCTCAAGGCAGAAGATGCAGATGTGAAAATTGCCGGCTCTGGAAATGCAACCGTTTTTGCCGATGTAAATTTAAAAGGTGGTATTTCCGGCAGCGGCGAAATCAGGTACCGGGGCAATGCGACTGTTAGCAAACGAATTAGTGGCAGCGGTTCGGTTAGTCCAATTAATTAGCACTTAGAAGCTGTCTAAATTTAATTTCAAACTTTGATTTTGAAACTGAAGATGCCATCCCGATAGCTATCGGAACTAAAGATGAAGTGATTGCGACCCCGCAAGTATGGCGGGGCAGGCTGCAAGAATGATGCTATGGAAAACTGCTGCTGGTATTATAAAACATTATTTTTAGACAGCTTCTTAGGGGTTCCATCGGTACACGGGATAACGCATGTGTGCCGGCTCATAATAAGGTGAGTTTTTATAAATGAAATTCAATTGTGCAGAAGCAGATGCAGCAAAGGCTGAATCTGCTTTTTTCTTTTCTTCTAATTGTTGTTTTAATAAGGGTTGCTCAGCTATGTACTTCTCTGCAACATCTTCCCAGCGGTAATCGCTGTAACCCTCTTTTTGCTGTAGTACGGCATCAAAAAAATTCCATGCAAAAAAGCTGTCATCTCCTGTAGGCTCCAGCATTTCGGCAAGATAGCGGTTGGCTCTTTGGTTACATTCAATAATATAGTCGCCCTTTAAAAAGGGTAGTGTTGTATTGCTTTTTGAAACTACCACTTCAAAATTTTTATGGTGTTTCTCGTAAGGGTTGGCCGAACTTTTATACTGCTCAATTCTATAAGCCTCTACCATAATATTTGTGTCCCTTTCCACTTTTTTCATCATCACCTTATTGGCCTGTAACCTTTCAATTACACTCCACCATCCCTGTGGTATTATATAAAATTGGGGAAGGGTCACTATTTTTTCAGGTTTGAAAGTATTGTAATAATTAACCTGTTTGGTAAAGGGTTTTAACCGGTCGTAGTATAGCCGCGGCAACCCGGTAATATTGCTTTTTTTATAGCCGGCCTCGTATCCTTTAAAAGTGATTGTTTCGTGGCTGGTTGTATCCAATTTCCAACTTAGTGGAAACTCTTTTTGTTGTTTCACTTCAGTAATCATCTGTTGTTTTGCCTTTTTTAATGCCACGGCCTCCTTCGACCCCACATCAATCATTTGTTGCATTAGGGTGTAGGTGGCTTCTACTCTTGCTTTAAAAGATTTGAGCATGTGTGTTTCTGGTGTAAATCCAATGGTTTGAAAAAGTGCTGTATAACCACAACTGTACCGGGGTGCATCATAAAAAGCACTCCAGCCTTTCTCGGGGTTCCCTTCTTCAAAGTTGACGTATGGTGTCATGATCATTCCTTTAGATTCCGTGGCTTTATACAATGCCGGTTCAAAGGTGTTGTGCAGGTAGGTGCCCAAAGCGCCACCCAATTTGTTGTGTTGTGTGGTAAGCAATGTCATTACATGTTGGTAATCTGCGCCATCACTTACATGATTGTCTATAAAAATATCAGGGTCGAGGTAATGAAATATTTTGGCAAATGCCAAAGCATTTTTGCTGTCATTTTTGGTGAAGTCACGGTTCAGATCAAGGTTTTGGCTATTTCCTCTAAAGCCATAACTTTCAGGCCCTTCCTGGTTTACTCTCGAAAAACTATTTCGGTTTAAAACTCCCCCGATATTGTAAACAGGTATAACCGCCACCGCAACATTTGCGGGTAATGCAATTTTTTTGCTGGCAAGGTCCCGCATCAGCATCATACTGGCATCAATACCATCTGGTTCACCTGCATGAATTCCGTTATTAATAAGTATCACCAATTTACCTTGTTTGTGCCATTTTACTACATCAAATTGGTTACCAGACGAAATGATAACCAGGTGTAAGGGCAGGCCTGCATCGGTTGTTGAAACCTTGTTTAAAATAATAATATTAAATTGCTTTGCAAGGGCTTGGTAAAAAGCGATCGTTTCGTAATACGTAGCCGTTTGTTTGCCCAATGATTTTTCAAAAGGAGTAACAAATTTTTTTTGACCAAAAACCGATAGCTGGGTAGTAAGCAGGAAAATAAAGACAAAACCTTTTTTCATTTATTTGTAATTATAATTCACTAAATGTAATGGAAATCAATAACAGGATACTATTAGCAGAAGACGAGCCGAAATTGGGACAGGTAATACAGGATGAGCTTAATAGGCAAGGTTATGTTACAGATGTTGCCTACGATGGCCTGGTGGCTGAAAAACTCTTTAAAGAGCACAATTATGCTTTGATTTTACTCGATGTAAATCTTCCCTATAAAAATGGGTTGGCTTTATGTAAAGAGTTTAGAGAAGCAAAGAAGAACATTCCTATTATCATGTTAACTGCACTCGGCGAAATACAGGATAAAATGGATGCCTTTAATTTGGGAGCAGACGATTACATAGTTAAGCCTTTTCATTTTAATGAGTTGTTTGCCCGTATAAAAGTGTTTTTAAAACGCACTGATTCAGCCAACGAACTTGGCGAAAAACTCTCTGTTGCAGACCTGGAAATTGATCTTTTGGAAAAAACGGTAACCAAGGCAAACCAGCAGATCAATCTTACTGCGAAAGAATTTGCATTGCTGACACTTTTGGCTAGGTCAAAAGGAAAAGTTATTTCCAAGCAGGAAATTCTGGAAAAAGTTTGGGGTCTTAGTTTTGATACAGGTACTAATACAATCGAAGTTTACATCAGCTTTTTACGAAACAAGCTTGATAAACCTTTTGATAATAAATTGATCCACACAAAACCAGGCTTCGGGTATTTTTTAAAGGAGTTATAATTGCATGAAACTACGTATTCGAATTGCCCTTCTCCTTAGTTCACTGGTTTTTGTAATCTTATTAGTCTCTGTTACTTCTATTTACATCCTGTACGAAAAATTCAGAAAAGATGAATTTTATGAGCGGGTAAAAACCAGGGCTATATTTTTTGGCTCTCAATATTTAATTGGCACGTCACCCTCAAAAATCACCGGAAAAAGCCAGGAGTTTGCATTGTTTGGCGAAAAGGTAGCTTTCTACAACGAAGGCAAGCAATTGATATATGTTAAGCCGGATACATTAGGGATCGAAATTCCAGAAATCGTTTTTGCTAAGGCGAAGCGCAAGCAATTTTCGTTTTTTAATCACGGCTACCGCGAAAGTGTTGCGTATTATGTGGATGGGCCATTGCAAAAGGGATATGTGATTTCTTCTGCTTACGATAAGTTTGGAAGGCGAAAAATTGAAAATCTTCAGTTTGTAATGCTATGTACGCTCGGTGGCGGTCTATTACTAAGCGGTATTTTTTCATTTTTTTATGTAAAGCAGATTGTTAAACCTCTTAGCCAGTTAACCAACCAAATGCAGCTAATCACGGAGAGCAATATGGATGAGCGTTTAGTTGTAACCAGCGATAAAAGTGAATTGAATCAAATAGCCCGGAATTTTAATGAAATGCTCGACCGGCTCGAAAATGCATTTGAAATGCGTAAGAGATTTGTTCAACAGGCATCGCATGAGTTGCGAACCCCCCTTGCCAATATGCTGGCGCAAACCGAGGCGGCATTGAGTAAAAAACTAACAGCCGAAGAGAGTTACGATGTTTTGCAGTCGTTAAAGGAAGACCAGCAGCACATTATCGAACTTACCAATTCGTTGCTTTTACTTTCTAAATATGAAAAGTTAGCCCTGATAACCGATTTGTCTATCATACGTGTCGATGAGACTTTGTATGAAGCTATCGATCAAATAAAAATTCACTACCCGGATAGCCACATACAGGTAAACTTTACCTCTGTGCCCGAAAACGATGGCTTGTTAACCGTTATGGGTAACGAGGTATTGTTAATGTCAGCACTGCAAAACCTGGTAAAAAACGCTTGTCATTATTCTGAAGATAACGAGGTAATGATCAACATTGATGCACAGAAAAATGGCATGCGCATTAACTTCGAAAACAATGGAAAGCAATTGAGTGATGACGAAATGCAGCGTTTATTTATTCCTTTTTTCAGGGGAGAAAATTCAGTTCATAAAAAAGGATTTGGACTTGGACTATCAATTGTGCAGCGTATTGTAAGCCTGCATAAGGGTACCATTCGATATACTGCAGTAAATGAGCGGCTCAACCGTTTCAGCCTCATCTTCCCAAAAGAAAATGCATAAAAAAAGCCCGTTAAAAACGGGCAATTTTAAAAAATGTATAAAGAATAATTAAGCAGCGGCAACCATTTTATTGGCTTTTCTTGCTAACTTACTTTTAAGGTTTGATGCTTTATTCTTGTGTATGATACCACGTTTGGCAAGCTTATCAATCATGGATGCTACCGAAGTCATTTTGTCTGCAAAGGCATCTTTTTCATTCAGCGTTTTTAAATCCCTGATTGCGTTACGGGTTGTTTTACCATAATAACGGTTACGATCTCTGCGCTTGGCAGCCTGCCTCACATCTTTCTTTGTAGCTTGATGATTTGCCATAATATTCTTTTTAAAGGACGGCAAAGGTAAATAAAATCAGTTCACAAAAACAAAAATAAAAAGAAAAAACTTTTCGCGCTGAAATGTAATCAAAACATCAGCCTAAAGCATCAGATAAATTTCTTAAAAGCCCTCTTACATGCCATGTAGGAAATTGATTTTTCAACAGGGTTTATCCTCTATTCAAAATGCACTTATACAAAAAAGTAAAGCTTCATCACCAATCTGAAGATTATGTAAAAGCGTTCAAAATAATCATTCTGCTATCCATGCAAATAAATCGATAAAATCATTGTACAAATGGTGTTTTAATAAAAATTTTTTCAACCAAAAGACGATATTTGCAGCCACTCATTAAACATAAAACGGTTGACTAATCGGATAAATTCCAAAATTTCATGAAGGATTTTTCTTACATCACCAACTCTCACCCCTCTTATATTGAAGGCTTATACAAAGACTATGTAGCAAACCCAGAAAGCATAGACCCCGATATCAGAAAGTTTTTCGATGGTTTTGACTTTGCAGTTTCCAATGTTGCCTCAAATGGAAATGGTGTAGCGGCCCAACCTGCTACAAGTACTGCGGCCACCGTGGATATTCAAAAATTAAATAAAGAATTTAGTGTGTATCGCCTTATACAGGCCTATCGCCGCAAGGGACACCTTGTTGCCAAAACCAATCCCATTCGCGAAAGAAAAGACCGCGGGGCAAACGTCGATCTTCAGTCGTATGCGCTCACCGATGCCGATCTGTCAGCAAATTTTGAGGCAGGTAAATTTATAGGTCTTGAACATGCGAGTCTTAATGATATTATAAGTCACCTTCAAAAATGTTATACCACTTCAGTAGGTGTTGAATACTCAGCGTTAAACGACCAGACTAAAATTGAATGGCTGGGCAATGAGATAGAACGAAAGTTTTTAGAGCCTCTTTCCATAGATCAGAAAAAAAGAATACTCGAAAAGCTGGACCAGGGTGTAATGTTTGAGAAATTTCTTCATACAAAATACATCGGGCAGAAACGATTTTCACTTGAGGGTGGCGAAACTACCATTGCAGCCCTCGATGCCATAATAAATACTGCCGCAGATTTTGGTGTTAAAGAAGTGGTGATAGGGATGGCTCACCGCGGCAGGCTAAATGTGTTGGCAAATATTTTAGGTAAAACGTACGAGCAAATATTTACTGAGTTTGAGGGTAAGGCCACCCCCGATACAACTATGGGCAGTGGAGATGTTAAATATCACATGGGTTTCAGGGGAGAACACACTACCGAAGATGGCAAAATTGTTAACCTTCAGTTATGTCCAAATCCGTCGCACCTTGAAGCTGTAAATCCGGTTGTGGTAGGGTTTGCCCGCAGTAAGGCCGATGTTATTTACGACAGCAATTACGACAGCATTTTACCAATTCTCATCCATGGCGATGCCTCCGTGGCGGGTCAGGGCATTGTGTACGAAGTTTTGCAAATGAGCGGACTTAAAGGTTATTATACGGGTGGTACCATTCACTTTGTAATTAATAACCAGATTGGCTTTACTACCGATTTCGACGATGCACGTACCTCTGATTATTGTACCTCGGTAGCTGCAATGGTACAGGCTCCGGTGTTACATGTTAATGGCGACGATCCCGAAGCAGTGGTAAAATGCGTACAAATTGCAACACGTTACCGGCAGGAGTTTAACAGCGATTTCTTTATTGATATGGTTTGTTACCGCCGTCATGGACACAACGAGGGCGACGATCCAAAATATACGCAGCCGCAGTTGTATGCATTGATTGAAAAGCATGCAAACCCTCGTGAGGTGTACAGCCAGCGATTAATAGCAAACGGCTCCATCGATGCAGAACTGGCAAAGGAAATGGAAAAGAAATTCTGGGCCGATCTGCAGGAGCGCCTCGACGATATAAAGCAGCATCCGCTGCCCTATACTTTTCAAAAGCCCGAGCTATGGTGGCAAAACCTGAGAAAGTCAACACAGGCCGATTTTGAATCGTCACCGGTAACGGCAATTTCTGATCATAATTTTCTGCACATTTTTAAAAGCATGATGGAATTGCCCAAAGGTTTTAAACCTTTGAAAAAAGTGGAAAAGCTGTTACAGGATAAAATAAAACTATTTGAAACAGAAAATGCTGTTGACTGGGCTACCGGCGAATTAATGGCATATGGCAGTATGTTGCTGGATGGAAGCGATGTTAGAATGAGTGGCCAGGATGTTAGGCGGGGTACTTTCTCTCACCGTCATGCGATACTGCGCGACGAGGATACTGATGACAGCTACGACCGCCTCAGCAGGCTTTCAAATGACCAGGGCAAATTTAGAATTTACAACTCATTGCTTAGCGAATATGCTGTTTTGGGCTTTGAATATGGGTATTCCATTGCTAACCCAAATGCACTTGTAGTATGGGAGGCGCAGTTTGGAGATTTTGTAAACGGTGCCCAAATAACCTTAGACCAGTTTATTACCAGTGCCGAAACAAAATGGAGGCAAATGAGTGGTTTGGTTATGTTGTTACCGCATGGGTACGAAGGGCAGGGGCCCGAACATAGCAGTGCCCGAATGGAGCGTTTTTTGCAACAGTGTGCGGAGCAAAACATGGTAATTGCTAATATCACCACTGCAGCCAACTTCTTCCATTCTTTACGCAGGCAATTGGCCTGGCCTTTCAGAAAACCAATGATGGTGTTTACGCCAAAAGCAAACCTTCGTCACCCCGGTAGCTATAGTAAAAAAGAGGAGTTTACAGCTGGCGGATTTAAAGAAGTTATAGACGATGTGTTTGTTGAAAAGCCTGCAGAAGTTACCAAGGTGTTATTCTGTAGCGGTAAAATTTATTTTGATTTAGCCGAACGTCAACAAAAGGAAAATAGGAAAGATGTAGCAGTTGTTAGGCTCGAACAGATTTACCCGCTGCCTGCAAAGCAGTTGGATGCGCTGTACCAAAAGTATAATAAAGCAACCTGGTTTTGGGTGCAGGAAGAGCCGCTGAACATGGGCGCTGCCGCCTTTTTACAAATGAACCTGAAGGGCATTAATTACGGGGTAATCAGCAGGCAGCCGAGTGCTGCCACCGCTACCGGTTATGCAAAAGTGCATGCCCAGGAGCAAGCCGAGATTATTAATACTGCCTTTAGCATATAGTAGTTTTTGGTTGCCGGCATTTGATTTTTCAAACCGGCATCGTTGTGTTATTTAAATTCCGATGTATCGGAACTCACTTGTGCGGCAATAAAAAAATCAACAAACGGCAGTGGATAATACCAGTAAAATTCAGAATAACATTTAACTCATAACCAACTCAAATGATTGAGATCAAAGTTCCTACGATTGGCGAATCCATCAGCGAAGTAACGCTGATAAAATGGGTAAAGAAAGACGGAGAATATGTTGAGAGAGACCAGGTAATTGCAGAATTGGAAAGCGAGAAAGCCACCTTTGAAGTAAATGCCGAGCAGGCAGGCATTTTAAAAACAAAAGCCAGCGAAGACCAGACCTTACATATTGGAGATGTGTTGGCAGAAATAGACGAAACGGCTCAAAAACCTGAGGGCGGCGGGGTGCCGCCAACAACAACTACCGCCGCAACTGCGGCACCTGCACTAGCCAACCCTGCACCTTCACCTGCCAATACTCAACCCACACAGCCAGTTGCTGAAGCAGCAGCCGTAGCAGTAGCCGAACCGCCTAAAGCCGCAGGTAAAGGCATCATAGAAATTAAAGTTCCCGCCATTGGAGAATCAATAACCGAGGTTTCGTTGCTTAAGTGGGTTAAAGCTGATGGCGACCTGGTAAAACGCGATGAAGTTATTGCGGAATTTGAAAGCGAGAAAGCCACTTTTGAAGTGAACGCCGAGCAGCCCGGAAAACTCAGCCATAAAGCCAAAGAAGGAGATGTTTTAAAAATTGGGGATGTATTGGCTACCATAGACAGCGATGTTGCAGTGGACACAGCCGCTCCTGCAGCAAAACCTGCTGCCCCATCACCTTCGCAAAACGGCCAGCCAACACCTGCACAGGCACCGGTTACTTCAGTACCAAACGATATTAAAGCTTCACCGGTAGCCGCTGCGATGATAGCCGATAAAAAAGTAGACCCCACAACCATACAGGCTACCGGCAGCCATGGCAAAATAATGAAGAGCGATGTGTTGGAGGCATTGGCCAATCCCGGTAAAAAAGCCGTGGAAGGGCAGGAGTTGTTCAGCCGCAATGAGCGTAAAGAAAAGATGAGCAACCTGCGTAAAACCATTAGCCGCCGCCTGGTTGAAGCTAAAAATACCACTGCCATGCTCACCACTTTTAACGAAGTGGACATGACAAACATCATGGAGATCAGGGCAAAAAATAAAGACAAGTTCAAGGAGAAGCATGGGGTTAACCTTGGGTTCATGAGCTTTTTTACTAAAGCTGCCTGCTTTGGTTTGCAGGAGTGGCCATCGGTAAATGCCTACATCGATGGCGACTCATTAATCTATCATGATTACTGCGATATTTCTATTGCGGTTTCTGCACCCAAAGGCCTGGTGGTTCCTGTAATCAGGAACGCCGAGAGCCTCAGCATGTTCGAAATTGAAAAGAAAGTTGTTGAGCTTGCTACGAAGGCACGCGATGGCAAACTATCCATAGAAGAAATGCAGGGGGGTACGTTTACCCTTACCAATGGTGGGGTGTTTGGTTCTTTAATGTCTACGCCAATTATTAATATACCCCAGAGTGCAATTTTGGGCATGCATAAAATTCAGGAGAGGCCCATGGCAGTGAATGGGCAGGTTGTAATACGCCCAATGATGTACCTGGCCCTTAGTTACGACCACCGCATTATTGACGGCAGGGAAAGTGTAAGCTTTCTGGTTCGGGTAAAGGAATTACTTGAAAACCCTGAATTACTATTATTTGGAAAAGACCCGGTTAAGACTTTGTTGCAATTATAAAGACTCCTTTAAAAAATAAATAGGCAATGGCTACCGTTAAACAGGTAGCCATTTGTTTTAATGGACATATTCAACATCTTAATTAATGAAACCGCATATTTTTTTGCTACTCATACTACCCGCGTTTTGCACAATTTCGTGTCAAAAAAAAGTTGACTGGCTTGTGGATCCGGTAACAAAAGAGGTGCTGGATAGCGCCAATCTTCAGGCTAATCCCTTGGAACTACTAACCAAAATTGTGGCGGTCACCGGCAACGAAACCATTGAAAGCAACTTTACCTACGATAGCAAAAACTACCTAATTAGCGAACAGCACAAAGGAATAGAAAACGGTGTTGCTGTTGATACTTATAAAAAATATTACAGAGATACCACCGGAAAAATTGTAAAAGTGGCACTCAAATCAAAGCAGGACGTAGACACCGTGTATACCAGAACTACCTACGACGATTATTATACCAATACTTTGTTATACACTTTGTCTCAATATCAAAGGCAGGGTCAGGTTATCCGCGACAGCGTTACCTATGTATATGATGGCAACGGCCATATAGGTATTCAAAAACAATACAGGCAAAAAGCAACTGGTGATTATGGATTGTTTGAACAACATGAGTATTCGTTTTCTGGGAGAAATTTGGTTGTTGTAAAAGATTTTGTTGACAGCAGTAATTCTTCAAATCTGGTGGTAGCAGGTGTGCGCCAATTCTCTTACGACACACGTTTCAATCCTTTAAAATTAAATAATGAAGCCATCTTAATAGGTAGGCCCGAATGGGCTTCTGCAAACAATCTTATATCAATCGATTTGGAAAACAAGCTGGCACCCGGCGACAATTATAAAGTTGTGTCAAAACTGTTTTACAGTATTTCAAGAAAACCGGTGTATGGCACTTCCATCAAATCTCCTGTGGGAACGGTAACGCAGGTTACGTATTTTTATAAGTAGTTTGTAATTTCTTTTATAACATGAGGATAGATTTCATCAACCCTCAATAGTCCGCTATCTTACTTATGCTAATTTCATCTTTTGATTGAGTATTCTACCAGTCTTTGAGTGCTTAAAAATTTCTAAATTTGTTTTATGCAAGTACAAATGGAAATAGAATTTGATGACCTGCTTAAGATCGTAAAGAATCTTCCCCGAAAGCAATTGACAAGATTTAAAAAAGAACTTGAGGACCATCCAAAGGCGGATCCTAAAAGGGAGGACTTCAAAGCGTTTCTGTTAAATGGAACAACCTTTTCTAAAAAACAACTCGAAACTATCGCTAAAACAAGAAATGCTATCAATCAATGGCGAACAAAATAGTTGTAGCTGATACATCGATCCTCATTGACTATTTTAGAAAATCTGAAAAAGCTAATTTAGTTTTGGTGAGTTTATATGATAAAGGTTTTGATATTTCTATTTCAGCCATTACCGAGTATGAAATATATTCGGGTGCCACCCCTAATCAAATAGGCTTTTGGGAAAATTTATTAAAGGAAACAGTCGTACTTCCTTTTGATCATTTTGTTGTAAAAATTGCCGTTGAAATCAACAGTGCTTTAAAGCGGAAAAGAAAGCAAATAGAGCAGGCTGATCTATTCATAGCAGCCACAGCCATGGCAAATAATTTACCCTTTGCTACCTTAAATAAAAGGCATTTTGAACGTATTGATGATTTAATAATGCATGATGAATTGTAGGCTGAACTTTAATCATAAAAGGAAAAGCACTCATAAATTGATAACGATGGAACTTTATTAAATAAAATCATAAAACCAAAAGGTTAGTTTTATTGCTTTTTTCGGATCACCCTTATGGCATATTACCACTCTCACCTGCAAACTGCGGTAAAAATTATAGAGGCTTACAAAGGCGAGCTGCCTCTTTCAACCTTTCTAAAAAATTTCTTCTCAAAAGATAAAAAGTACGGAAGTAAAGACAGGCGGTCTATAGCTGCTTTGTGCTATGGCTACTACCGGGTTTGTAAAGGATTGTCTGGTTATGATACACACCAAAAAATTCTGGCGGGTGTACTACTAACCACCGACAAAATTTCACCAATTTTAGAAGCGCTACATCCGGGGTGGAATGCATTAATCGGGCAACCCTTTCGCGATAAAATAGAAGCCATTAAAGCAACCCGCTTTTTCCCATTCTCCAGCGATTTGTCGGACGATATAGACAAAGATGCATTTGACCGGTCTTTTTTAATTCAACCCAGGTTATTTATACGAATACGCCCGAACAGATTAAGGCATGTAGAAAAAAAGTTACAGGCGGCCAATCTATTGTACGAAACCATTACCGAAAACTGTTTGGCATTTGAGAACAGTACCCGAATTGAAGAGGTGCTGGAGCTTTCGGTAGATTATGTTGTGCAGGATTTCAATTCGCAACAAACCATCGGTTTAGTTTCAAACATTTTTCCAACAACTGCCACTATAAATGTGTGGGATTGCTGTGCGGCCAGTGGCGGCAAATCCATTATGGCGGTAGATGTGCTTAAAAATGTACAGTTAACCGTAAGCGATGTACGGGATACTATTTTGGCAAACCTGCATAAGCGTTTTAAAGCTGCAGGCATCAAAAACTTTCATTCTTTTGAAGCTGATTTGGCGCATTCCACCAGTGTTACCAATAGGTTTGCGGGCAAGCCTTTTGACCTGGTTATTTGTGATGCACCTTGTACGGGTTCTGGTATATGGAGCCGAACGCCTGAGCAACTGGCCTTTTTCAATCCTGCACAAATTGACCAGTATAGCCAGTTACAAAAAAAGATAGCCGGTAATGTTATTTCGGCCATTAAAAAGGGAGGTTATCTTTTATACATTACCTGCTCGGTATTTAAAAAGGAAAACGAGGAGGTGGTGCAATTTCTGCTTCAAAACTATCCGGTTACATTGGTGAAGATGGAAGTATTAAAAGGATATGAAATGCGTGCCGATAGCATGTTTAGTGCGTTGCTAAGAGTAGGATAATTAGTTTCAACGAAGGCACCATTAGGATACCAACGACAACAACCACCAACGACCAACCGCCAACGATTTTTGAACCACGGCGGCACGGCGACACAACGGTTCACAACGAAAGAAGTATTTACAAAGCCACGCAGTTCGTAAGGCAATCACTTTCTTCTATTAACCACCAACGACCAATTACCAACGATTTTTAATTGCCACGAATGCACGAATAAAGCTCATTTCACAACCACCAACGACGAACCGCCAACGATTTTTGAACCACGGCGGCACGGCGACACAACGGTTTACAACGATAGAAGTATTTGCAAACTCACGCAATTCGAAAGGTAATCACTTTCTTCTACCAACTAAGAACGACCAACCCAACAACGATTTTTGAACCACAGAGACACAGCGACAGAGAGGGTCACGGAGATTGTTTTTTGTCAACTTTCATTTGTCAACTTTCATCTTCATTTTACTAACAACCAGCAACCATTTACCACCAACGATTTTTACAGCTTTGCCGTACAAGAGGGCGACGCAAGAATGATTCAAAAAGAATCAACCGCCCGGCTCCAAAAAATCTCCTATAATTTTAACAAGCGTACCACCTGTTGTTGTGTTTTGCTCACATATTGTAAGTAGTAAACACCTTTTGCAAACGAGGTGGTTGAAAAACTAATTTGCTGCGTTTGGCCTTGTGAAACGGTCAACTGCTTTTCGGCTAATTTACTACCGTTAACACTCAATAACCTAAAGGCTACCGTACCAGTTTCAGGGGCCGTAAAAGTGACTGAAATATTGTTCGAAAATAGGGTGCCGGGAGATACACGTATCCATTGCTGACCGGCTAATAAAGTCTTTTCAATGGTTACAGTTCTGCTACTTAAACTGTCGCTATATTTTACCTGGTAGGTGCCGCCGGGTAAGGCATCCAGCGCATCAAAAGTAAAAGGGTATACTTCTTCAATCTCTGTTAAAAAAGGTTTGGTAAAGAGTATTTGTCCACTTGCATTGAGCAATTCTATTCTGGCATTTCCATTAACCTGCGCCACAAAAGTTCCGGTAATTTGAGAGGTAAATGGGTTAGGTGCAACTACCAGCCAATTGGGGCCATACGTGGTAAGATTAAGCTGGCGTTTAAGCAAACGGTAAGCGGTTTTAAAATTGGGTAACCCATAGCCATATCGGTCGGTGGGCATAGTATAACGATCAGAACTTTTATAAACAGCATCCAAAATTTGCATGTTGGTAAACGTTGGAAAAGCCTGCCATAAACATGCTATGAGGCCCGCAACATTCGGGTTGGAATAGGAGGTTCCATTGCCTGTTACGGGTTGGTTATTGCTGCCGGCTATTACCGTGCCCAACCCCACAGAAACAATGTTTGGTTTTATTTTTCCGGGGTAGCCATAACTGCTGAAGGAGGCGATTACCCCGGCATTCGATACTGCTCCAACTGCACAAACACTGTCGCTGTCAGACGG
>JAJAYD010000193.1 GCA_026786345.1 Chitinophagaceae bacterium | reverse complement strand
CTTGTAGAGCGTTGGTATTGATTGGTTACTGAAAAACATATCGGATATGAACCATTCTATGTACCCTTCCTTTCCTAATAAAATCTCAATGGATGGATAGAGCGAAATCCATAAGGCAATAGCTACAACTGCAAATGAAATTCTCAGGAAAACAAAGGAAAGCAACGATGAAGGTTCAAGAAAAAATTTCAAGAACGATTGTTGAAAAGCCCTTAGTTTACTCTGCATGTACCTTGTATTTTACCTGGTACAAAAGGGTGTCTTTGGTAAGGGTACCTGTAGCAAATTGTTTAATAGCAGGTGGAATTTTTAAAAAGTAGGAAACCGTAATAGCATCGGCATTCTTGTATAATTTTAAAGCATGTGCCGACCACGATCTTGCCATTAACTCACGGGCATCCGGGGTTTGATTGAAGGCATTCAAACTGGTAAATAAGCGAATGCCTTCTTCGCCCTTTGTAATATTAAAGGGCATATAAAACGAGTCGGTAGCCGTATTAATTTTTACTGTAAGAAATGGTGCAGCGCCAACATCAGGAGAAAAAAAAGCGTAGTCCGCCTGCATAACCGTACACTCTGTATAATTGCTCACAAAGTGGTTGAAAGTACCTATCTCAATCCTTTGCTGCCCGGGACCAATGGTGCTAAACGATTTGAGTGCTACTATAAAAAGGTGCAGGCAAACTACTACTACAAGCAGTTTATTTTTCATTAAAAAGGTTCAGCTCTAATTATTTTTTAAAAGTGTATTCACCTCGGCAACCTTATCGGGTATTTCGCTCATAGCATCAGGCGCCCAATAGAGTATAATGTATTCAACGGTTTTACCTGCCGAGCCCCTTGCCGAAATAACCTGGATAATATTGGTGGTAGAAATAGAAGAAGTTCTTGCACCAATTACTGATATGGGTTCCAGCCTGTTTATTTCAGCCGAACCAAGAGAATCTATCAGCACATTTCCGTTGCCGTACCTGATCTTGTAAAACCTATCGTCCACTCCAACCAGCGCTTTTTTAACCTTGCTCCAGACTTTTTTATCAATCTGTAATGTTACTGCCCTGGGTGCTCCGTTTTGAGGATCATCATGATTTATAATGGGTTGTTGTGCCTGCGAAGTGTAGCTAAAGCCTGCGACAAACACTGCCAGTAAAATAAGCTTGTACATAAATTTTATTTTTATTTAAAGTTGATGAACAGAAAGCATAAGGTATATATAAAATGGTATATGGTGAAACCTAAAAAATTAAGCGGTACAATATCAGTAATTAAGCATATACAATCATGAGACTTCTCATATAATTCCACCATTAAAATAGTCGAAAACACTTTCATATAAAAATTATACATGCTATTTTTAAAGGAGAAAATTGCAGGGGGATAGGGAACCTCATAAGTTTTGAGACTCCGGCATTTTATTACTGCAGCAAGTCGTTCATTTTTTATAACCTAAATACGAATTATGAAAATTTCTCTACTCTTTTTTGCACTCATTTTTTTATGTGCCTTTTCATTAAAAGCGCAGGTAACACAAATCAATTCAAACCAGAACTTAACCCCAATTGCTCCGTTGCAAAATGGAAAACTTATCCTGGTTTCAGATATTGATTCAACCCTTTGGGTTACGGATGGAACGCTCCTGGGCACGCTACAATTATCGAACACCATCACCTATAAAGATGCTGGTAGTTTGCTAGGCCCAACCTATATTTTTAAGGGCACCACACCTGCTACCGGAATTGAAGTCTTTAAAACTGATGGAACTGTGATTGGCACTTCGTTAGTGAGTGATATCAATCCCACCAATGCAAGCTCTACTCCCGATGCAGATTTTGCTACACTAAATGGCTTTGTATACTTCACTGCCTACAGGCCGGCAGAAGGAAGGGAACTATGGCGGACAGATGGATCGTCCTTGGGCACCACATTGGTAAAAGATATCGTTGATGGCCCAACTGGCAGTAACACGACCGATGCCTATCATTTGTTTTCCAATAATACTTACCTACTGCTCTCTGTCAGCACCGCAACAGAAGGTGCTGAATTATGGAAGTCTGATGGTACTGGTGGAGGAACCATCCCATTAGCAGACATAAACCCTGGTACAGCTTCTTCAAACCCGGACTACTTTTATCCGTATAACAACCTTGTAATATTCCAGGCTACCGATGCCACACATGGCACCGAGTATTGGAAAACCAATGGTACACCCGGCGGCACATCCATTTTAAAAGACATCAATCCCGGCCCTGGAAACGTTTATTCATTTGTAAACATTCCCTATCCATTCCGTTTTAACGACAAACTTTTTTTTGTAGCAAACGACGGCGTTCGTGGTGATGAGGTTTGGAGCACCGATGGCTCAGAACTGAATACTGTTATCTTGAAGGATATTCAATCCGCACCCATTTCTTCAACCGCAATTTTTAATGCAGTAAAAGTGGGAAATAAATTCTTCTTTACTTCCTCTGACTTAAATACCCGTTTTGAGATGTGGCAATCTGATGGAACCCCTGACGGAACTACCTTATTCAAAGCGTTCTCGCCTGTAGACTTTGCAGGTTCTCCTTTTATTTTTCCACCTACCGAAATCGATTTCCAGAACCTAACGATTTCACAACCGCTGTTCCAGGGTAACAAGTTCTTTTTTACTGCCGGTACTGTTGCCGAAGGCGTGGAACTCTGGGTATCCGACGGAACATTACCGGGAACCAGGATGGTAAAAAATATTGGTCCTGCACAAGCTGATGGCGTTGGTTTCGGCAGCTTTGCCTATACATTGTCAAACTTTTATTTTGGAGCCAACAATACTACAAAGGGTTTGGAGCTTTGGAAAAGCGATGGTACAGACTTAGGTACCGATATAGTAGCAGATATTAATCCAAATGCCGCAAGTTCTGACCCCACCTTATATTATTATGTAATCAATGGCAGGCTATTTTTTAATGCATCGGATAACATAGGGCAGCCGGCATTTGACTTGTATGTACTTGAAGGTGTTTTGCCATTACCATTACACCTGCTGGATTTTACGGTAGCCAAACGCACTGGAGATGCCCTGGTGCAATGGTCAACATCAAAGGAAATAAACAGCCACGATTTTGTTGTACAACGCAGCGATGATGGTCAGAACTTCGTTACCATTGGAACCGTTACCGCAACAGGTAATTCAATTTATAAATCAACCTATCAATTTATTGATGCAGCAATTAACGGTATAACCAAACCAAGGGTGTATTACCGTTTGCAGGAACGTGGTAAAGATGGAAGCATCACTTACAGCAAGGTTATTACTTTAGCGATTATTGGCAACAATGCTTTTACTATTAAAGCATTGGGCAACCCGGCGAAGGATGTTCTACCATTGCAAATATCTTCTGCAAACGAGAAAATTATACTCAGGATTGTGGATGCAGGTGGTAAGCTAATGAACAATCAACAAACGATAACAGGTAGTGGCATCGTATCACTTTCATTAAACGGACTAAAAAGCGGGGCCTATACTTTGATAGCAGAGAGCACCAACGAAAGAAGAATTGTACGGTTCGTGAAGCAATAAATGTATTTGAGAGACAGAATCATCATTGCACTTCCTCACAGTACTAAACTAAAAATCCGCCGGTGATGCCGGCGGATTTTTATATAACAGAACAGTAGGAGAGTTTAAACCTGTGCTATCTTGTCAGTACTTTTTGTAACTGGTTTTTCAGTTTTACTTACCAGTTTTACATTTGTTTTCAAGCGTTGGTAAATACTCATAACCATGCCAACAACCATAACCATTATACCCAACCACAATACATTTATAAAAGGAAATTCGTAAGCCTTTAAGGTTACAAAATCAAGTACGCCGCTGGTTTCCTTAACACCCAATTCTAACAAACCCTTCTGTTGATTTTTTACCTGGTTAAATTGTATCACAAGGCTCTGGGCCATAATAGTATCGGGCACTTTTACCACTGTGCCATTCACCACTTTTAATAATGGCTGGCTATTATACCTGTTTCCGTCTTTTGAAATGATCGAAATATCCAATGCCAGGGCAGTATCTGATGCAGTAAAGTTGTATCGCTCGTTTTGTGGATTGACCACCACTTTGTTCAACACCATAATTCCATTACTATAAAACAAAGTGTCTCCAATTTTTACTTCATTGTTTTTAAAAGATGACGTATCGTTTGCCTTAATTTTTGACGGATCACCTAAAAATGTCAGGTAAGTAAATATGTCTCTATTCCAGTAATGCTTTGCATCAGGATTGGGAGTTACGCCTTCAGAACCTTTATTGTTTTCAATAATATCAGGGTACAGGCTAAAAGTTTCTTTGTCAGTTTTCTTTACAAAATTGATTTCGTAATATCTTTTACGATCCTTTTGATTAAGGGTATCACCCTTATAAGTAACCATGTATTTACCCATGTCTGTTGACACTCCTTTTACAAGGGTAATGTTTTCGAGCGGACTTTCTTTATCGCCAATTTTAAGGGGCGACATGCCCGTAGTATTATAACTTAAAACCGATTTTTTTGAAGACGAAATTAATATACCAAGCAACACGAGCGCAAAACCCACGTGTGCAACCGATGCACCTGCAGCCTTAATCCTTCCCCTCATAACCAGCCATATATAACCGGCATTGGCAACTATTGAATAAACCGCTGCAAACACCGCCAAATGAATGGCTATCAAAAATCCAATACCCTTTTTATTATAATCTATTCCACCCCAAATGCTTATTGCTGCACTAAGCAACACAGCAGTAATGGTAGGCACCATAATTTTTTTAAACAAGTATTTCCGGGGAGTATCCTTGTACTTTAGATATTGTGTTATGGCTGTCAGTAACCCTAAAATAATGGCAACAAACACTTGCACCTGGTTATGAAAACCCTCAGGATCGTCGCCAACGGCCCACTTGGTGGAGAGTATTTTATTGAAGACAGGTAAGGAGGTGGTTACGATGATTACCATGCCTGATAAAAAGAAAACCAATGCTCCAATAAACATCCAGAACTCGCGACTGTACGTATTCTCTTCTTTTAAAATCGTGGGTATTTCCTTGCTTCGCAGAAAATATAATGTAAAGGCCGGAACAAGAAACACAAGAAGAAACAAGATTAGTTGAGTATTCATGCCCAGGTCGGTAAATGCATGCACGGATGTATCGCCCAAAACACCACTACGTGTTAAAAAGGTAGAATATAACACGAGCATAAAAGACAGCAAATAAAACACGTAGGTGCTCTTTAATGAGTAACCACTGCTTTTAAAAATAAGGTTGGTGTGCATGCCTGCAATCATTACCAGCCAAGGTACCAATGACGCATTTTCAACCGGATCCCATGCCCAATAGCCACCGAAAGTAAGGCTTTCGTAAGCCCAGGCTGCACCCATCATAATACCTACAGCTAATATACCACCCGAAAAAGCGGCCCAGGGTATAGCCGGCCTTGTCCAACCCTTATGATCTTTGGTCCATAAACCGGCAATAGCATAAGCAAAGGGTACAATAGTAGAAGCAAAACCAAGAAACAATATAGGGGGATGAATAACCATCCAATAGTTTTGTAACAGGGCATTTAAACCATTACCATCTTTTACAAAAGAGAGGTAGTTTGCCTGAGAAAAAATAGGTGCATCTTTCATTTCGTTTCGCAATAAAACAAAAGGACTGCTACCCACTTTGGTATTAAAAAAGTATATGCCTATTAACATGGATGCCAGGCAAAACTGCATAAAGCTTACAACGGTCATAACCGGGGCTTCCCATTTTTTTGACCGCCAGATTAATACCCAACCTAATACACAATGCCAAAAGCTCCAAAGCATAAAACTACCCTCCTGACCTTCCCAAAAACAGCTTAACAAATACTCAACCTGCAATGCCCTGCTGCTATGTTGCCAGGCATATTTATACTCGAACAAATGGCTGGAAATGATAAAATAGAGTGAAGCAAAAATGGCTAAAACAGAAATGGTTTCGGCTAAGAAAGAAACCCTGGCCAGGCGAAGCCAGCTATTTTTTTGGTTTAGATCGATTGTATTGGTGGCTTTAAAAAAAGCAATGGTGGCAGTTAAACTAGCCACCAAAGAAAGTATTGCAAAAAAATGCCCCAGTTGACCGGGCAATAAATGTTCTCCTACAAATTCCATAGCAGTTATTTGGTTTCGTTTGCGAGTTCTTGCGGGGTTGTGTTATTTGAAGCAGTGCCCAATTGTTTTTTGGCCGCATTCATGTCATCTTTATATTTTGAGGGGCACTTAAGAAGTATGTCCTTACATTCGAAATGATCGTCCTGAACCCTACCTTTTAAAACCAGGCGCTCACTTTTTTCCATGTCGGTAGGTTTGGTGTTGTGGTAAACAACTTTAATACTATTTCCAAGAGAGTCAACAGCGGTAAATGCCAGGTAATTGGGATCTTTTACCGGATCGTATTGCAGGGAATTTTGCTGCATTTTGGCAATCAGGTGTACAAATTTACCAGGTTTTTCCTTTGCAGAGCTCACCGTGTCGTA
Organism: Chitinophagaceae bacterium; assembly: GCA_026786345.1. Lineage (GTDB taxonomy): Bacteria > Bacteroidota > Bacteroidia > Chitinophagales > Chitinophagaceae > Segetibacter. Next base: position 16,047 of record JAJAYD010000193.1, on the reverse strand, counting down.
GGTGGTGATATCACCCATAAAACTTAATAAAACAGCAATGGAAATGGCGATAAATACGAGCAGAATAATGTGGGTCTTCTTCATTTAAAAAGTTGTAGTGCGAAGGTAATTCAAAAATGGTGTTGCCCTTAGCGAACGTTGACTTTCAATTGTTAAAAGGATCTAACTCTTCAACAGCAAATCTGCTGCTTTGATATACGTCCCGGCTTTATTGCATTTCGCTCAACATTCTTTTGCCTTCTTCTTTAAGGCTTGCATCGTCTGCAGTACGAGTGGGCAGTTTAACCAGTTTATTTAAAACCTCAATAGCCCTGGCAGGTTTATCGTCGTACTTGTAGGCTTTGGCAAGGTCGAGGTAATTCATTACAAAATATTGATCGAGTACCCGGGCTTTTTCCATGAAGGCAACCGCATTTTCAATACTGGCATTGGGCAACCCTCCGTAGAAAAGTTTTACAGCAGCACGTTTGGCCCATGCAAGATTTATCATCTCAAAATTCCACTTGCCCAAAACGTAGTAGGCCTTTGCGTGCTTTGGATTTAACTGCAACGCCTTATCTGCATATAATTTTATATTCTTCACATTTTCGATGATCTTTTTATTGTCCGTTTCTATTTCGGTAAATTTTCCGGCAACAACCGCTCTTATATAGTTTGCATCGGCATTATTAGAGTCGAGCAACAGGGCTGCGTTAGCAAAATCTTTTGCCGTGGTAAAATAAGTAAGCTTGCTTTTTTTGTCAACCTGCCTTGCACCAATGGCACAGCTTAACTCGGCACTTCTAATTAGGGCCTGCACATTGTTTTTATCGATTGTCAAAACCCGCTGATAACTGGCCAGTGCTTCCTCCTCCTTTAGACTACGCTCAAAATTCAACCCTTCTTTCAATAGCACATTTACGTTCTGGCTAATGGCTACGCTAACAATACTTACACTTAATAACAACAAGAACAATCGGTTCATTACTAATTTCTTTTTAAAGTAAAACTTACCCCAACCGAACCTTCAAAATTTATTACAGGTGGCCGGAGCTTGTTAATAGAAATATACACCTCCTCCACAATGGAAAATTGTGCCAATATATCCTTAGCAAGTTTTGTAACAAAAGTTTCTAAAATCGGGCAAGGTGTTTCCATTTCCTTTTTTACCAGCTCGTATAACAGGGCATAGTTAACGCTTTGGTGTAAGTCGGTCACCGGCAATTGTACAGGGGTATAATGTACTGCAAGGTTCACTTCAAACTCGCCACCCAGCACTTTTTCTTCAGCATAAATGCCATGAAAGGCATGAAACCTTAGTTTGTGGAGGTGGATGGTCATCATAAAAAAATTCTTTGGGAATTAAAGAAGTGCTTGTAGTACCAATAGGCTATGTAGGCTTTGTCCATAAAGAAAGCCGGGCTATCTGCAAATGCTACCTTAAAAGATAGCTCCTTCAATTAACCCGGCTCACATTTAAACTAATTCTTTCATACTTAAATACCGCTCTGCATCCAGTGCAGCCATACAACCGCTACCTGCAGCAGTAACTGCCTGCCTGTATATTTTATCCTGAACGTCGCCGGAGGCAAAAACCCCCTCCATATTTGTTTTACTGGTACCCGGGGTGGTGCAGATATAACCTGCTTCATCCATATCCAACCAACCTTTAAATATGTCGCTATTGGGTGTGTGACCAATGGCTACAAAAAAGGCACTTACCGGTATGGTTGATACCTCGTTGGTTTTATTATTCTTTACCCTGATTGCTTCCACTTTTTTATCTCCCAATACTTCTTCGGTTTCGGTGTTCCAATGCACTTCTATGTTTTCAGCTCTAAATACCCTGTCCTGCATAATTTTTGACGCCTTCATGGCACCTTTGCGAATCAGCATGTTTACTTTGCTGCACATTTTTGATAAGTACAAAGCTTCTTCTGCAGCGGTATCTCCGGCACCAACAATTGCCACCTCTTTTCCTTTAAAGAAGAACCCATCGCAAACAGCACAAGCACTTACACCATAGCCGTTCAGACGTTGTTCGCTGGGTAACCCCAGCCATTTAGCCGAAGCGCCGGTACTTATGATTACTGCATCGGCCAGTATCAACTTTTCTTCATCAACCCAGACTTTATAGGGAGCTTCTAAAAAATCAACTTTTGTAACAAGCCCATAGCGTATATCTGCTCCCATTCTTACAGCTTGCTTTTCAAAAACCACCATCATTTCGGGCCCCTGTATACCTTCAGAATAGCCCGGATAATTTTCAACTTCGGTTGTAATGGTTAACTGTCCACCCGGCTGAATACCCTGATATAAAACTGGTTTCATATTGGCACGGGCTGCATAAATAGCTGCAGTATAACCTGCAGGTCCTGATCCTATAATTAAACAATGAACTTTTTCTGCGCTTTCCATTCTGTATAAATTAGAATTTTATATTTTAAGATTGAGTAAATGCTATTGAACAAGTGTTGTAACATTAGGTTACTCAACATTATTAATTTGTTGCACTCCCTACAGCAAATGATGGACCCATCATTATTACCTACAACTTTTGTCATGCAACTTACTTAGGAATGATTAAAGTTTTGTATTGAACTGAGTAACCACAAAAGGCACCCAAAGCGCCTTTAACATTATTGATGATTGTAGCAGGCGATGAAAAGGGATTTCCTATACTTTGATAACTATATTCCAACGTTCGCCAAAAATCGTAGGTAGGTTTATCAATATTGGTAAACTTAATTGTAACTGTATCGCCCTTATTAAAAAAACCATAATCTTCGAACCTGGGAGGATCGTTGCGGTTGATACCCTGGTCTACCTGTATTTCGTACGTAGAGCCATCAACAATCTGGTCGTCGAAAACCGAGTTGGCCCCGGGTAGAAACGCACCGGTGTTTACCTTAGTATAATAACGAATGTAGTTGCCATAGCCCGGTGGGTCGGTCACCTTAGCCATTAGCATTGCTTTGTTACTGTCAGCAATTGCCAATGCCTTTTTCCACCACAAACTATCTACCTTTTTAGCCAACACAGGAATCCTGGTAACAGCAATATATTGTCGGCCCATTGCATCTATGGTAAGCTGGTACGATTTACCCGGCTCACCAATTATTAGCGAGGCAAGATTGGAGCTATCAATAGTATAGTAACTGATGGTATAGCCATTACCAACAGGCTGGATGTACTCCTTTAACTGGTGAGAACGGACCCCATCGGAAATGACAACCCTGGCATTATGGACCTGTGATGCGGAAAGAATGTCAGGCGAAATTTTACTGAAATAATTTAGTGAAGTACTTAAAATGATGACGGGCGGCTGGTTGGTTTCTATGGATCCATCAACTACAAGCACCGGGGTAAGACTATCGGGTTGAATGGTAAGCGTTTTTTCGCAGGAAGACATGCAAAAGAGCATAAGCGTTAAACCCAGGAATAATTTCATTGCGCAAATTTAATTAGTAGCCAATCAAAAAAGTTGAAGTGCAGGTCAACCATCACATTATCAATACAATAAAATTGAAAAGCTTGTTTAGAAATTGCCATATGGCACGATAATTTAACAAAAACCTGAAACATCAGCCATGATATTAAAATTGGTTTCCTTGCCTGCCCTCGTCATCATTTCGTCCTTGTCATTTTTTTCATGCGTACCTAAAAGCAAATTGTTAAGTGCTGAAGATCGCATTAGCCAAATGCAACGCGACAGTGCGCAAATGGCTGGCAGATTAAGTACACTCGAAACGAATGTAAACCGTTTGCAGGATAATTCTGCTGACCTGGAAAAAGCCCGGATTGCCTTGCAAAAGCAGCTTGAATCTACCCGAACCGAAGCTACCAACCGCTTACAGGATGCCAGCAGTAAGCTTAATATGAGTCAGCAACAAATTGCCGATCAGCAACGCAGGTTAGAACAATTGCAGGCTTTGATCGATCAACAAAAAAAGAATACTGAAGCACTGAGAAATAAAATAAACGATGCACTGGTAGGATTTAACTCTAACGAGCTGACAGTTTCTACCAAAAATGGTAAAGTATATGTGAGTTTACAGGAGAATTTATTGTTTCCTTCGGGAAGCGCAGTAGTGAACCCCAAGGGCCGCGAAGCCCTGGCCAAACTGGCAAGTGTGCTAAATGTAAATCCTGATATTAATGTAAACATTGAAGGTCATACCGATTCTATTCCTATCAAAGGAAAATATGCTGACAACTGGGAGCTTAGTACCGCCAGGGCTACAGCGATTGTTAGAATTTTAACGGATACCTATAAAGTAGATGCATCAAGGGTGATTGCCAGCGGGCATAGTAAATACGATCCGGTTGATACCAATTTATCCACACAGGGACGTGCTAAAAACCGCCGTACCGAAATTATTTTAGAGCCTAAATTGGATGAGTTGATGCGGTTGATACAATCAGGTGAAAGCCCCACTTCAGGCGGACAATAAACACGACTATAGATTGCAACAAAGCCTCTTTGATTTTTTCAAAGGGCTTTTTTTTTGAAGTATTTGGAGGAGGATGTTTAAAGACTTTGAGTTATATTTTCAAAGAGATATTGACTTTCGTCAGATGAAAGACACTCAAAAAAAGCCGTCATGCTGAGGTTATCTCAGCATCTCCCTGATTTTAGTTTAGGATTTATTTTTATGGAGATGAGGGCATTCGTAGGTATGATGAAATTTACCCAAGCTGGTCCTCCGGTGCAAAATCAATCTCATTCAGAAGATCCCGAAACATGTTTACCATGACGTGGTTGTAGGTGGCTGTAAATCAAAGCTAAATTCTATATCCATTTAAATTACGTCAGTGCCATTTTTTCCTGGCTGGCCCAGGTGGGTAATTCGGTATGACGAATGACTAAAGCCGTCATGCTGAATTTATTTCAGCATCCCCTGAAGTTTGTTCTCACGCCTTCCTGGAGATCCCGAAACAGGTTCGGGATGACGTGACAGGCTTTAATTGGTATTGAAAACAGTCAGGGAATGATCGTTTACTCAACCCCGACTGGCACTGATTGCAGCAAACTATTTTGATGCAGGCATTACAAATTGGATCACCCTGGCACTGTCATTATTTTGCGCCAGTACAAAGGCTTCTTTGCCACCTATATGTATCGCTTTTATATGACGCTGCTGCCCTTTCAATATCAAACCATTTACCCTTTGACTTACAAAAGTCCCTTTGCCTTTATTAATGAGTAGCGTACCAAAATCTGCATCGTACCTCCCCAATTCAATGTTGTTACCGTAATAATTACCCACTAATAACAGGTCTGGTAAATTATCGCCGTTTGCATTTATGGCTACAGCATCGCGAAAGGTTGAAAACTGTGCATCGTATGGAAGCTCGATAGACGAAAAATTCATTTTACCATCATTTATAAAAACAGCATTCGAAAAATAGTTTGCCGAAAAAATGGTTGAGGATGATAGTTTCTTTTTCGTCAAAATAGTTTCCAGGGATGCTTCCGCCAGGTCCTTTGCGTATAGAAAACGCTTTTTCAAAAGAGGTATTTGTTTTTCCAGTTCAGCTTTGTTTGCAAAGGGTAATTCTTTTCCATTTAGGTAATAAGTAAGCACCTGTTCATTTTTACCATTATCGTCAAAGTCGTTGTAGTACAATCTTACAGGCTCCGCTTCCGATGCTTTGAGGCGGCTATTTAAACCTAAATTACCTGCCACAAGATCAATATCTCCATCGTTATCAACGTCCATCGGTAATACAAAATTCCACCAACCGGTTTTATCACTTAAAACCTTTTTAGTAAAGATGCCTTTGTTGTTAATGAAGGCAGTTAACGGCCCCCACTCCAACGCTAACAACAAATCCATATCCCCGTCTTTATCAATATCAAACCAGTTTGATTGCGTTACAAAACCCACCTGGGCTAAACCCGGAGCAACCTTGTCAGTAACATTAATAAACTTACCGGTATGATCGTTTTGCAACAGGTACGATGTTGGAACTTTTCCATAATCCCAGGGCATGGTCCGGGCACCAATAAAAAGGTCCATAAAACCGTCTCCGTTAAAATCAACCGGCGAAACGGTTGAAGCTGTCAGGAATAACTGGCTGAAAGCATCCGTCTTTTTTACAAGACCTCCTTTGCCATCATTTAAATAAACACGAGGCGACAAGTATTCTTCCTCTCCAAAATATTCGTTACCGCCACTGGCTACAATTAGGTCGGTATTGCCATCATTGTTTATATCTGTCCAGCATGCATCAACATCTTCATAGTTACTATCTGCATCCAATGCCGGGGTAGTTGTCTTTACAAACTTTCCATTGGTGGTTTGCAAAAGCAATACACTTTTAGCATCTCTTGCTGAACCAAAAAACACGTCGTCCAAGCCATCATGGTTAACATCTGCAATTGCCAGAGATGGAGATTCAGTTGACAACAAGTGTGGCAGCAATGGCTCGCGGTTAAACTCAGAAAAGGAATTTTCCTTGTGTAAGTATTCAAGCTTTACCTCGCTGGTAATATCCTTTATACGAGGTGCACGTGCACCAGTCTTTGTTAAGGAAGCATAATTGAACCTGGCTAAATTTTGTTTGTAGGTAAGCTCCAGTTTATGTGTTGAATTGCTTTGAATTTTCTGGTAAGAATTATCCGGCCAGATAACCACAATAGAATCAATTACAGCTTTATCCAATCCAATGTGAACAGGTATTTCCATGCTGGATTGAAAACCATGTACAGGAAATTTTTCATAGACCCTCGTACCATCTTTTGCAAACACCACCACCTTCGATCCAATCGCATTTCTATTTTGCCCGCTGATATGTAAAACAACATCAAGATAGTTTGATGGATGTTGTGGGTTACTATAATTGTTTCGGTACAGCAAGGCAGGCTCGTCAATGTTATTCACTACAATGTCCAGGTCGCCATCGTTGTCAAAGTCGGCATAAACCGAACCGTTGGAGTACGTTGATTTATCGTTACCAACCTGCGTGGCAAGGTCATGAAACATTAACTGCCCGGTATTTTTATAAAATTTATTGGGCAGTTTTATTTTGGGGAACTTATCAATCAAAGCTTCGTCCGTTTCATCAATTTTATTATCCAGTATCTTTTGTTGTATCTCGTTATCCGATATAAAATTGATGTAATCAATGTCATTCATTCGCTTGGGTATACCGTTTGAAATAAACAGGTCTTTCAATCCATCATTGTCAAAATCAACCCATAGGGGTGCCCACGACCAGTCGGTTGCTGCAATACCTGCATACAACCCCACCTCGCTAAACATACCGTTACCGCAGTTAAACTGCAGGTTATTACGGGCATATTGATAGTTGTAACCATCCTTTATTTTCTGAAAAAATACATCGTGATCATTACTCCCCAGGCTTCGTTTTAAAATAAGCGGATCGGAAGCCAGCATATCAACCGACATAATTTCGGGTAATGCATCGTTGTTAATATCGGCAATATCAACCCCCATTGAAAACTGGCTGGTATGCATGATGTGATCGTTCAGTTCTTCCTTAAATGTTCCATCTTTTTGATTGATGTACATATAATCGTTTTCATGAAAATCGTTGCCCACGTAAATGTCAGGGTATCCATCAAGATTTATATCTGCTATAACTATACCCAATCCATAACTGATAGCCGTGCTATTAATGTGGGTTTGTTTGGTAACATCGGTAAAAGTATTATCGGAGTTTCTTCTATAAATACGGTCGCCCGACAATAAACTTTGGGTATTAAAAAAAGTACTTCGCGGAGCAAAATTACCACTCTGATGTACGGCATGGTTTAACAAAAACATATCTAAATCTCCATCAAGATCGTAATCGAAAAAAGCAGCCTGGGTGCTAAAGCCAGAAAAATCTAACCCGTATGCATGTGCTTCGTTTGTGTAATGTGGTATACCGTTTTTATCAATACCCTTGCATATCAAGAGTTGGTTATAGGTATTTAACTTTTCAAAATGTCCCACCTTACAAATGTAAATGTCCAGCAGCCCGTCGTTGTTAATGTCAACTACTGAAACACCTGTAGACCATCCATGATCCTGCTCAATATTTGCCTGCTGAGTAACATCATCAAACTTAAGTGCTCCCTTATTCAGATAAAGTTTATTATCACACTGGTTCGATGAAAAGAACAGGTCAATAAGACCATCGTTATTAAAATCGCCTGCTCCTACGCCTGCACCATTGTAGAAATACATGTACTTAAACAAATTGAAGGCTGGTGACGATGTAAGCTTATTACTAAAGGTGAGACCTGTATTTTGACTTTCTATTACTTCAAATAAATTTGGTTGGTTTTCTTTTTTAGTACTACAGGATAAGAGGATGCAAAAAAAGAAAAATAAAATAGTAAACCTGTACATTTAATCAATCAATTTATTATTCTAATGGCTTTAAAAAAATCTCGTTTGACACTTGCTGCCTAAACATTCTGTAGCAAACATTGGTTTTTTGCAGGCGTGTTTATAAGTACAAGGGTGGTGCTTTTTTTATTGAAAATATAAGGGCGATATCAACAGTATTCTTTAACGAACTTACTTTGATATTAGTCCAATAATTAAATTTTGCGAATTAATTATGTTGATCAATTCTTTTTTGAAAGTGCAGATCTATTGCTCTTATTATTTATTTTATATAAAACCGGTGCAGCATTATTTTGAAGAATTAGTATTTTTTTGTCTTGTTTGCTTTTCACCTCTACAATATCTCTTATTACGCCGTGCAATGCCAAACCTGACTTTTTCGATCCTAACCATTCAAAAGTTCGTTTGCCTGTATTCATTAAAATATCGCCACAACTTGCATCTAACCTTCCAAATTGTGGCGGAAAGCCAAATTGATTTCCACCAGAAATAATATCGATTTTACCATCATTATTTAAGTCAATACAATGGGCCACATTTAATGAAGAAAGTTGTAAGCGAACCGGCAACTTTTCAATTAAAAATTGCAGGTTACCACTGTTATACGCTATACACGAAGAAGCGTAATTGAAAATTTTTACCTCACTATTTTTAATACTTTCCGCAGAAAACAATTCGGAAACCGATTTTTTAGCAAAATCCAGATAATGTAAATTTTGTTTTTTCAAACCAGGGAACTGTTCTACCATCTCGCGTTTTAAAAACACAGGCATATCCCTTTTATTAATTGTACGACTTAAAACCTTATCAGGCATAAAATCATTATCAAAATCGCTGATCCATAATTTTACAGGATTGTTGAAGTCAGGATGCAGGTAAAAATTTTCGCCCATATTGCCTAATACTAAATCCATTTTTCCATCTCCATCAAGATCGGAAGCACTTACGCATTGCCACCAACCAAACAGGTTATTTAAGTTTGACTTTAGTTCAACGAACTTATTGGCATTATAACTAAAAATTCTGGGTGCCATCCATTCGCCTACAATTGTAAGTTCAGGACGTTTATCGCCTATAATGTCGGCCCAAACCGCACCAGTTACCATACCAATATTTGTAATTTCACCTTTTTGGCCGGCAGACAGATTTGCAAAATGTCCCTTTCCATCATTTACATAAATATAGGTTTCGGGCGATAAACCATAGTTTTGAGGTACACTCCTGCTACCTGAAAAAACGTCGAGGTCACCATCATTGTCAAAATCAAAAGCTAACAAAACCCCTGAATTCATTCGGCTATTGGGAATGGCCGATTTACTTAGTTTAAAATTGCCGCGGCCATCGTTCAGGTATAACCTGGCGGCGGATGTGGTGTTTGTGAGCATTCCATTATTACCACCCGGGCCAATCAAAAGATCAGGGTCCGCGTCGCCGTCACAATCAAAAAACAGTACTGGAACGTCTTCTGCCGCAGCATTTAAGGAAACATCTGGAATATATTTCTTAATAAAACCATTTGCAGTTTGCAAATATAACTGCCCTGCCTGCCCTGCTGCACCACCTACAAATATATCCTCCAGGCCATCCCCATTAACATCCCCGCCGGCCGCTTTAGGACCTTCGGCCGATAAAAGCCCCGGAATATTTCTTTCATAATAATAGTCAACATAATCATCCTCGCGATGCTTTTCAAAAATGTTTGGCAAAGCTTGTAAAACAGGCACCGCCCGGGAGGTTTCCGCCTCGTAAACAGGCACATCATTTACGGGCTCCTTAATAAAATGTTTTTGATTTACAACAGGGTTAAACAAAGTAGAATTAGAATGATTGGGCCAGGTAATTACAACAGAATCTACTTTGGCAACGTTGCCTAAACCAATAATTTTAGTGTAATCAACCGACGATTGAAAACCCCGGCTGGGCATGATTTCGCTGCTAAATACCTGTGGGGCTGCATACACCTTTATTAAAGCGCCGATAGCAAAAGTGTTGCTATTATTGCCTTTAAGTGAAATAGCAATAAAGTTATTCCTGTTAATTTGCCGGCTATTGTTTCTATATAAAAATGCCTTTTGATTTACAATGTTTACCACCAGGTCTAAGTCGCCATCATTATCGAGGTCGGCATAAGATGCACCGTTCGAAAAAGAAGCTTGTGTAAAACCCCAGTTAGTGCCATTGTCGGCAAACTTAAGGTTACCTAAATTTTTATATGCTTTATTTACCAATGGGTTTGAAGGCATTTTGGAAATAATATTTTCTATTTCTTCTTTTTTACCGGTTAGAGCCATTTTTTGCAAGATGTTGTTACTAAAAAAGTCAATAAAATCCTGGTCGGTAACATCTTGCTTAATCCCATTGCACACGTAAATGTCGTTAAAGCCATCGTTGTCTGCATCAAAGAATAATGCTCCCCAACTCCAGTCAGATGCTGCTACGCCGCTAAATGCTGCTACATCGCTAAAGGTTCCGTCCTGGTTATTTACCTGCAACGCATTTTGTTGAAACTGGTGATAAAACCCCGATCGTTCCTTTAGCCTGTAAACATCAAAATTGTCAAAAGAGGTGGTGGTTCTAAGCCTGTAGTCATCGGCGGGTAACATATCTGTTGTAAATATGTCCGGATAGCCATCGTTATTAATATCGGCTATATCCGAACCCATTGAAGCGAGACTGGTGTGTTGCATTCTTTCTTCCAATTCGTCTTTAAAGGTTCCGTCTTTTTGATTAATGTATAGGTAATCCCTTTCAAAAAAGTCGTTCGAAACATACACATCAGGATAATGATCACCATTAACATCGCCAACAGATATACCTAAGCCAAAACTTATAAGCGACCCGTGTACTCCGGCCTCTTTGCTTACATCAACAAATTTCATATTATCGTTTCGATAGAGATAATCGCCCCCTCCCTTTAAAAAATCTGCAACAGGCCAATCTTTGGAGCGCAGGTTTCTTTTATTGGCATAATCTAAGGTGTTAACGGGTATAAAACTATTGTTTATAATAAAACAATCAAGGTCGCCATCATTATCATAATCGAAAAAAGCAGCATGTGTAGCGTAGCCGCCAGTATTTGCCAAACCATATTGCTTAGCAGAGTCTGTAAAAGTCAGATCGTGATTATTAATGTACAATTTACTCTCGGGTGCCTGTCCGTTTACAAAGCCGGCATTGCATACGTAAATGTCTAACCAGCCATCAGCATTAACATCGGCCATTACTACACCCGTGCTCCATTTTGCGGTATAATCCATACCACCCTTTTTGGTAATGTCTTCAAAGCTTAAGTTTCCCTTATTCAGGTATAATTTATTGCTTCCCATATTAGCGGTAAAAAACACGTCCGGTAATCCATCGTTGTTTACATCACCAATACCCACACCGCCACCATTATAAAAATTTCTGTAACTGAAAATATTAAAATCCCTTGTGTTGGCTATATTGTTGGTGAAGTCAATTCCTGAATTTTCAACCAAATTAAAAAGCACGGGGACAACTTCTGCCTTTTTACATCCCACCAAAAGCGGGACAAGTAGTATCGGCAATAAAGCTATACAACAAATCAGTTTCATAGAAAGCAAAATAGTCATTCTTACGAATGACCATTTTAATTTTAAATAAAGAAAAAGCTACTAATATCCAGGATTTTGAGCCAGATTAGGATTTACAGACAATTGATTACTTGGAATTGGAAATAACAGATTTCTTGGATTATCAGTTGGTTTCTCCTGCCATGGTTGCAGATATTTTCCAAAACGAATAAGATCTTGTCTTCTCCAACCTTCCCAATACAATTCTCTTCCCCGCTCATCCAACATATTAGTTAAATTAACTGCAAGCAAAGGAGTGGCACCTCTTTTTGCCCGAAGATCATTTATAGTAATTAATGGGGCTGCTGTATTACCAGTTCTAAACTGTGCTTCAGACTTCATTAATAGTACATCTGCATACCTGAAGATAGCCCAGTCATTATTTTTCTGATCGCCGGTAGTTGCATAATCAAAGGGATACTTTATTACCCTGATACCTGTGTACTCCAATGTAGCGGCATCAGCCTCCTTTATCTTTACTTCACGTGTAAAAGCCAATGGTTTTGTAGCAGGATTTCTGGCAAACAGAAGAGAATCTGTAGTAAGATTATATTGTTGACCAATAAGAAAGCCAACATTCACTCTTTTACCCTTATTTGGTAATGAGCCAGGATAAGTATAGTATTTTCCAATTCTTTGGTCCACAGCTTCAAACTTATCATAAAAATCAGAAAGAGTAGTGAAACCATTCCATCCACCTGGGTTCATATTGTAGTGAGAAGTTTGGAAAGCAGCACCCCGCACATTTCCACCACGACCACCTGCAATGTTAAACAGGGTAAAAATATTTTCTTTAGATTTCACATCATTGTCTGGCGCAAAGTTGTCGAAGAAATTATCATTTAAAGAAAAGCCGGTAATTTGATCAGCTAATGAAATAACCATATTCATATCAGCAGCATCAAAAGTTGGGGAAGCCCTGTTGGTGTAAACACCTCTGTTTAAGTACACCTTCATTAATAAGGCTCGTGCAGCATTCTTACTTGCTACATAAGAAGGTCCAGTGGCAGGTAAAGCAGGTAATATTGCATTAAGTTCAGCAATGACAAAATCTGCAGCTTCTTTACCTTTTAAAGTTTTAGGTAATATTTTATAGTTCGTAAGATCTTCTCTAAACGGAACCTGGTCGAAACCATCTAAAACAGCATACATAGACAAAGCCCTAATGAACCTGGCTTCAGCGGCTTGCTGAGGTGATGGTGAAAATTGAAGCACGTTGGAAGCAGAAAATTGTGTTCCCAATAAGCCATTATATGCTCCCCCAATTTGACCCTGGTCAGCATTCCATGTATGTGCATGTAAAGCTCTCCATTGTCCGTTATCATCCCAATCTCCCCCACGGGTTGGCCCTATAAGTTCATCAGTAGTATGTTCGCTGATATGCCATAAATCCCCGGTTTGAAAAGGACCGTTCAAACCATCGTAAGCATTTATAAGGAGTTGGGCCGCAGTAATGTTGCTTGAGTTACTTTGCTCCAACTCACTTCTGAAAGATTCATCAAGTTTTGTACAGGAGAAACCTCCAAGAGTTAAAAGAAATAAGAATGATATTTTAATACGTTTCATAAACGAAATATTTTAATAAATTATAAAGAGAAATTCACACCTATAAGAATGGTTCTGGCAGAAGGGTATGGTATATATTCAATCCCCAATGATGGAATACCTCCAAAACCACCATCAGTGTTAACCTCAGGATCAAAACCACTATAATTTGTAATTACAAACAAGTTTTGACCTGTTATAGACACATTTACATTTCTGATACTATTCCCAATATTTCCAACCCTGTAACTTATAGTGGCATTTGCCATTTTAATGTAGTTTCCTTTTTCCAGGTTACGGGTTGAAGGTGCAGGCGCATTAGCTAAATTTTCTTTTATGCCTGTACCTATAAGATTTGCAGCAATATTCCTTGTTCCCAAATTACCTATACCTAACACAGAGGCGGCGGTATTGTTGAAAACGTAATGACCAAAATTTCCATTCATGTTAAGTGTAGCAGTAAAATGTTTATAGTTAACATCTGTATTTATCCCCACTAAAGTTCTAGGATTAGGACTTCCTGAATAAAACAAAGTATTTCCTCCATCAGTATAAATACTTTGACCGGTTCCTTTATCAATACCTTCAAATCTTCTTAAATACCAAACATTTAATGGTTGATTGTTCACTAATCTTTGACCTCTAACGTTACTAAAGCCTTGTCCCCTTAGTTCACCTGTTTCGTAAAAACCAGCTAAACCATTTACAGTATTTCTAAGAAAAGACACATTACCGCCAATATTCCAGTTTACATCTTTGCTTTTCAAAACTGCTGCCATTAAGGATACTTCCACTCCTTTATTTAATACATAGCCGGGTAGATTGATCCAAATTTTACCACCTGGTGCAGGCTGAACGATATTTTGTTCAAAAAGTACATCAGTAGTCTTCTTATAGAAATAATCTACTGAACCACTAACTACATTTCCAAAAATGCTAAAATCTATACCCGCATTAGTAGTTGTAGAACTTTCCCATTTCAAATCCTCATTTCCGTAATTTGATTGTGAAATAACCTGCTGTCCTAAACCAAACCTACTAAGAGAGGCACCTGAAGGAAATTCCTGGTTACCGGTTTTACCCCAACTAACCCTTGCTTTTAAATTACTGAAAACTGAATTGCCCTTAAGAAACTCCTCGTTTGACACATTCCATGCAAAACCCACAGAAGGGAAGTAACCGTACTTATTATTCTTACCAAATCTGGTTGAACCATCGGCCCTGATTGTACCCGTTAAAATGTATTTGTCCTTCAAGTTAAATATTGACCTTCCAAAAAAGGATTGTAATTCGGTAGTTGGAGAAGCGAATGAACCAATGCCCCTGCTATTTTGTGTAGAATACTGCAAATAATCAAAATAATTAAGACCAATGTTCGTAAAATCCTGTGCATTCAGGTTATTACCCCTTGTATCGAAAAGTAACCACTCGTGACCTACAACTGCATTAATATTTAGACTTGATGTTACCTGCTTGTTGAAGTTCAAAGTATTGGTTAATTGTTGATTGGTCTGCTCCTGGTTTCCTATAAAGCCAACCCCACGGTTTTCAATGTCCTGTGCATTTAGTGTTCTGTCAACCTGGCCTCTTCTAACACCTACCTGCCTGTTTACGCTGTATAAAAACTTATACTCCAAAAAGTCGGTAAACTTGTATGAAGGGGATATACTGGCAATAATAGTATTTAGATTGGCTTTGTCTTTAAAATATTCCAACTGGGCCAATGGGTTAATGGTAGTTGCTCCAACTGCAGGATCTATCCAAACACTTCCATCTGGTTTTCTTAAAGGGTGGGTAGGGTTCCACTGTAAAGCCTGTGATATAAGATTACCTGTAAAACCTACAAAAGCTGATATAGGTGCAATGTTTTCATTAGTTTGAGTAACTAAAACATTTATATCAAGTCCCAACTTTTTACTGGGTAAAAATCTGAAATTGCTGACAAGGTTTGCAGTAAATTTCTTTAAAGCTGAAGTCTTGATGATACCCTGCTGATCCAGGTAACCTGCAGAAATACGATACTTGCCATCTTCAGTACCTCCACCAACAGCTACGCTATAATTTTGTGTAATGGAAGTACGACTAATTTCGTCAAAGGCATCTACATTGCCACCAAAATCTCCACCAACAATACTATAATCTTTTAAGGCGGACCGGTACTGGTTTCCATCAAGTACTTTCAGTCTTTTAGCTACATTACTTATGCTGGTAGAACCGGTAACATCAATTTGTGGTACACCAGACTTGCCTCTTTTTGTAGTTATCAATACAACGCCATTGGCTCCACGCGAACCGTAGATGGCTGTAGCAGAGGCATCTTTTAGTATCTCTATACCTGCTATATCGGTAGGATTGATAAAGTTTAAAGGGTTACCGCCATCATTAGCAAAACCTCCGCCACCTCCACCTGGTCTGGCAGAACCTCCTGATAAAGGAACTCCATCCACTACAAACAATGGCTGGTTAGCTGATCGGATGGATGAAGAGCCTCGGATCCTTACAGTTGTAGTTCCACCAGGCTGGCCGGTGTTGTTTATCACTAAAACACCCGCTGCCTTACCCTGGAT
>JAJAYD010000192.1 GCA_026786345.1 Chitinophagaceae bacterium | reverse complement strand
GGCTATCGCTCTACCAATTGAGCTACTTCCGCATTAATAATTATTTTAAATTTTAGATGAACATCATTTAAAACTTATCATTCAACATAGAAACAAAGAACTGTGGGCAGAGTAGGGTTCGAACCTACGTACTCGTGAGAGAACAGATTTACAGTCTGTCGCCTTTAACCACTCGGCCATCTACCCGGTTTATAATCTATTTCAAAAAACTCAAAGAGCCCAAGAAGGGAGTCGAACCCCCGACCTTCCCGACTACCAGTCGGGATGCTATATCGAATCAATATTTCAAAAAACTCAATGAGCCGAAGAAGGGAGTCGAACCCCCGACCTGCTGATTACAAATCAGCTGCTCTACCAACTGAGCTACTTCGGCATATAATTTCTACTGAACTACTTCTTGTTATACACCATTTTCTACCTCTAAATCTTATACAATTCAATGTGGTAAAGAACTTTAGGCCACCTAAAACACACACCCATTAATTTTAGGGATGGCAAAGGTAAGGGAAAACTTGTAATACAAAAATTTTGTAAAACATTTTTTAGCCTTCAAAAATGCTCTCGTAAAGAGGGCGCAAATATGAAGTTTATTTCTTTAAATCAACAAATGTTTTTGTGGGATTTTCAGGGTCAAACCTAACGGTTAGACTGTCGTTTTTTAATACCTGGTTATCAATTGTAACACTGTCTGTATAGCGTGCATAATCAATTGTGTACCGGTATTTAATTTGAAGTTTGTTATTGCCAAGGTGCTTACGTTCAAAAATAATCCCTTTGGTTGCTTGGTCTCTTTTGCACGAAACCAGGAACATAGTCCCCATTAAAATCACCACATACATTCTACTTCTCATAAGGCAAAGATGCAATAAAAAAGCCCCCGAATTGGAGGCTTTGAGTAATCTGGTTAGGCGGCTTGTTTTTCTTTTTGTCTTTTCATTTGATTTACCATTGATTCTAACGCACAATCAAATGATTCTTCAAAGGATTTAGAGGAAGACTTTACGAAAAAATCGTGGCGGGGAACATGAACCCTGATTTCCGCAATTTTGTCTTTTATTGTATGAACTACGTTGTCTAATTTTAAAAACACATCAACTTTAGTTATTCGTTCATGAAACGTGTTTAGTTTATCTACTTTCTTGGTAACATAATCAACCAATTTTTCGTCTGCAGTAAAATGCACAGTTTGAATTTTTACGTTCATAACAATCGCGGTTTTAAGTGAATAAATAAAAGAACTTAAGTATCAAATTTTTACATAGACAGGTTTAGTTTTGCAGCACTATGAAGTTAATTCAATGAACGATAAATTGCCCTTTTTATTCCTTAAAATTTTGATTTTTTCCACTAATTAAATGCTGTTTAATATTTGGTAGCTACTACATTGGGGCATTTATGTTTATTCAAAAAAAGGGATCAATAATTTGATACAGCAACAGACAACTACGAAGGGTTTCATAAGAGCTTCTCATTAATCTATATGAAATAAGGAAATGCAAACCCGTATATTAAGCTTTGGGATGAGCACTTTTATAAATGTCCTTTAGCTTATCAATGGTATTGTGGGTATACACCTGGGTAGCGGCAAGGCTGCTATGGCCAAGAAGTTCTTTAACAGCATTTAAGTCTGCGCCATTATTGGTAAGGTGCGTGGCAAACGTATGTCGAAGTACATGGGGGCTCCTTTTTTGTAGGGTGGTAACTGTGGATAGGTTATTCTTAACCACCAGGTATACATATTTGGAGTACAATGGTTTACCCTTACTATTCACCAAAAGATTGTCTGTAGCACCCGACTCAATCCCCAAAGATTTTTCATTTATGTAGGCTCCGATCTCGTTTAGAAGTTCCTTTGATACCGGTATAATTCTTTCTTTATTACCCTTACCCAAAACCTTAAGCTGGCCGTTACCAAAGTCTATGTGATGCTCTTTTAAATTTACCAGTTCACTTAACCGCATGCCGGTATTATAAAGTATTTCGAGCAGTATTTTATCCGTCTTTTCTTTCCAACTGCCGGGCTCAGGGATTGTTTCCTTAAGCTTTTGCATGTCGTCTTGTGTAACAAAGGAAGGTAATCGCTTTTTTACCTTAGGGCTAACAATGGTTGTCATAGGGCTTTGAGACAACTCCCCCAGCCTCACCTGGTATTTAAAAAAAGATTTTAGCGACGATATTTTTCGATTGAGGCTTTTGGGCAACATGTTTTCGCCTCGCATTTCTGCCAGCCAGCTCCTTACAAAAACCACCTTGATATCTTTCAACTCAGGGCCATCAAACTGGCTTTTCAAATATTGAAAGAATTGCTCTAAATCGTTTTGATAAGAAATAAGTGTATGGTGTGAGTACCGTTTTTCGAACCGGAGATAATCCAAAAACGGTTGTAACTGATTAAGGTAGGGTGTAGACATAAAAAAACTGGTGACGATAAAGTTACTAAAACCTTACAGCCACCAGATTATATATTGGAAACTAAAATTAATTAAACTTCAAAATCCCCATTTGCCATTTTCTGGCGATAGATCGCTTTTAAAACCAGCGTTCTGCGTTCAACAGAAGGTTTCATGAAAGATTGACGTGCTCTTAATTGCAACAACACTTTCGACTTCTCAAATTTCTTTTTGTACTTCTTGAGTGCCTTGTCAATATTTTCGCAATCCTTTGAATCGATAATAAGCATAATGATACCTCCTTTGGTAATTTTTTGGTCGGCAAAGATAGCGGAAGTATCTAAAAAACCAAATCTGAAAAAAGTTTTCTTGAAAAACTTTAAATAATCTGCAAACAAAGCGCTGATAAGCAGGTTTAATCAAGTAGCTTAAATTTACGCCCATGTTTACAGGAATAATTGAGGCTTTAGGCCAAATAAAAGCAGTTACAAACCAGGGTACGAACAAAACTTTCTGGATATCATCATCAATTTCTGATGAGCTAAAAGTAGATCAAAGTGTTTCTCACGATGGCGTTTGCCTGACCGTTGAAGAAATTAAAACCGGAAAACACCGGGTGACTGCAATAAATGAAACCTTAAAGAAAACCTGCCTGGAGGGATGGAAACCAGGAACACAAATCAATTTAGAAAGATGCATGCAGATGAATGGACGGCTGGACGGGCATATTGTTCAGGGGCATGTAGACACAATAGCAGTTTGCATTGATAGAAAAGACCTGGATGGTAGTTGGGAATACCGTTTCGAATTTTCGAAAGCGTTTGCCACGCTGATTATTGAAAAGGGCTCCATAAGTGTTAACGGCACCAGCCTTACTATTTTTGATATTACTGAAAATGCTTTTACTGTTGCCATTATCCCTTATACCTACGAACATACCAGCATTGGCCGCATAACCGTTGGAAGCGTAGTTAACATAGAATTTGACCTAATTGGCAAATACGTTAACCGTACGCAACTATTGAATACATAAAGCTTTGGAGGGTCCTCTTTTTATTTTACAACCTGGAGCCTGTCATTTTTAAATATAAACCAGGCATCTGTTGAGGGGTTAAACTTTACTGCACTATCCATTGAAATATAGGTTTGCTTTTGCGAAGGGTCTCTTACTAAGACCGAGCCGGAGAGCCTGGGTATTATGCCGGGCACCACTTCAACTTTATATGGAATACCGCTAAAATTATTTTCGCTTTTCAACGACAAAACAAATAAACTGTCAATACCACCCGGCTCTTTTAACCAATTGATCCCCTCCTCAAACCCCAGCCTGAAAATAAGCGCTCCATTGTTGGATTGTGGTAAACTATCGACAAACAATCGTTTTTTCCCCTGTAATAAATTTACCTGTGCCAGGGTAGTTTTAGTTATAGACGAAGCAATGCGATATGATTGAGCCGACTGTCTTAAAAAATATAAATGAAACAAAACCATGAATGAAAAAAGTACCAACTGCAAGCGTTTAGCTCTTACCACATTTTGTATAATCATAACCATTGCAAGCGAGGCAAATATTGAAGGCAGATAAAGATATCTTTCACCCTCTACACTATGTGTGTCTATACCAAGCGATAAATATGGCAGAAAGGATAAAAAGAACAAACAACATATTAGTGGCAAAAAATAGCCTGGATTTGGTTTTTTCCTTTTCTTTCGGATCAACACAATTACCGTTACAATAGTAACAAGCAGCAAAACGCAATAAGTTACAAATGCTTTTTGATTAGCAAGGGGTGGAATAAACGTTCTTCCGATTAACTTCAAAAAATTAATGGCAAGAATTGGCAAATTAAACTGTGTAAAATGTATTCCCTCATATCCGCCTAACACCTCTCCTATAACTTGTTTGCGAACAATTAGGTGAAGAAAGAAAACAATAAAGATGGAAGCGAGATAGCCCATCTCTTTCTTTAAGGTAGCCTTGCCTAATTTATAATCGACAACAGAAATTGCAAGGGTCACTAATGGAAATATCCAAACCGATTCGTAGGCCAGCAACCCAATCTCAAAGAACCATAACGACAGAAGGAAGAATAAAACTCCTTTACTTCTCTGTAAATAAAACAAGAGGGAAAGCAGGAAGAATAGCGCACCCAAACTTCCTGATCGGCCAATGATCCAGAAGATACTTTCGCTATGAAAAGCAAACACAAAAAATAAGACTACAACCATTAAGGATGTCCTTTCGAGCTGCTCTGCCTCAGTATATTTTTTGATAAATGCTTTTGCAAGCAAATACAGTAACAACGTATTAAGAATATGGAGGAGTAAGTTGGTAAGATGATAACCCCAGGCTTTGTTACCCCACAATAAATAATCGATCCTTATAGACAGATCACCTAAAGGCCGAAAGGAATTTCGTTGAAATAAAACTCCATCCTTGCTTAAGGGTATGTGTATGAAATCATCGTTTAAAAAATAAAGCACGAAGGGATTAAACAGGTATAGGGCAAAGGCTATTGACAGCAGTGAGAACCATATAAAATAAGTTTGTTGCCTTGGCATGGATTGTATTAAACCCACAATATAAATTCAAAACTGCAACCTAAACCTTTCTAACTATAACGCCAGTAATGGAAGGCGACAACAACCATAAGATTTACATGCACAGGTTGCTTATTGGCCTATATTGAAAACATGCAATTCTCTATGCATTTTATAAACTTATGAAGGTATTATCCTTCTGCTTCTTCTAAAGTTTTACCCTTCATAGCAGTGCTGATGGCTATGTCCATAACCCTTTCAGCATAAGGCCTGCTGATATCATTCAACTCCTCTACTTTCTTATGCATAAGGTCCTTATCCTCCATAGTGAGAGAAAGCTGCAATGCCTGCATTGCTTCGGCTGTAGCGATCATTTCCTGCTGCGAAAGAAGGTTTGCATTCTTTGTTAAAAACTTTTCAGTCGTTTGCAAAATTTGCTCCCCTTCAGTTCTGGCTTCAACAAGTGCCCTGGTAGCAATATCATCTTTGGCATGTGTTATACTATCCAGTAACATCGTCTCAACTTCTGCATCACTTAAACCATATTGTGGCTGCACCTGTATGGATTGCTCCACCCCGCTGCGTAATTCTTTTGCCTGCACTACCAAAATACCATCGGCATTGATTAAAAAACTCACCTCAACTTTTGGAAAACCTGCCGGCATGCCTGGTATGCCGGTAAGGTTAAACTCAGCCAATTTACGGTTGTCTTTTACCAGGTCTCGTTCACCCTGGTAAACACTGATGCGCATGGACCCCTGCCCATCAACATGGGTAGTATATTGACGGCCCACTTTGGTAGGAATTTTTGAGTTTCTTGGCATCAACACACCCATCAATCCGCCCATAGTTTCAATGCCCAGACTTAAAGGAGTGATATCGAGCAATAAAAATTCTTTATTATTTCCGGCCAATATATCAGCTTGTACGGCTGCACCCAAAGCCACCACTTCATCGGGATTAACGCTATCATTTACGGCCTGGCCAAAGAAAGCACTTACTGCATTTTTGACTAAAGGAACCCTTGTGCTTCCACCCACCATTACTACTGTTTCTATGTCTTTAACCGTTAGGCTTGCATCGGCCAAAGCCTTGAGGCAACTAGCCAATGTTTTATTTATATAAGGTTGAATCAACTTTTCGAATGCTGACTTTGTAATTGATAACCGGCGTCCATCAACATCCGCTTCAAAGATTTCTTCTGTACTTAAAGCTTTCTTTGCTTCCTCGGCCTTTAAACGTAGGGTCTGTGATAGACTTTTGTCATTTTGTAATTGAGCGTTGCTAATGTTTGCCTGCTCCATCCAATGTTTAATGATGGCGCGGTCAAAATCATCTCCGCCTAAGTAGGTATCGCCATTGGTACTTAGCACTTCAAAAATGCCGTTGGTAATTTGAAGAATAGAAATATCAAAAGTGCCTCCACCCAAATCGTATACTGCAATGGTTTTTTGTTCTTCTTTATGTAAACCCAACCCATAAGCAAGGCTTGCCGCCGTTGGCTCGTTGATAATACGTAACACATCCAGGCCTGCTAATCTACCGGCATCACGTGTGGCCTGGCGCTGCGAATCGTTAAAGTATGCAGGCACGGTGATAACAGCTTTTTTCACAGGTGTTTTTAAAATATGCTCAGCACGTTG
>JAJAYD010000191.1 GCA_026786345.1 Chitinophagaceae bacterium | reverse complement strand
GCTGATAGCAGTTAATAATAGCGCAAAGATTGTTTTCATATTGAAGTTTTTTTTTTTTAATAGAGGAATTGAACGTGCAAGGTTTTAATAAGTTACAGTGATGGGTGAATTATCAGGAGCAATGGCTGCTTACGATTATGACCGGCTGCAATGGAGTTTGAAAAGAAAAAGCTGAATTGGAGATAATTGCCAGAGCCTGTGTGGGATTTAGCTTTTCACCTTCAACCCATATAAGGCAAAGCTGAATGGTTGATTGTATAAGTGAAAGGACACATCGTTCTGGTACTTAAAATGCCATTTCAGGCACATGTTCCGGCACTATAAGTTTTCCTGCTGTCTTCAATTGAATTTCTTTAACAGTTACACCGGGTGCCCTTTCCAATAATAAAAAACCTTCAGGGGTAACATCCATCACAGCCAGTTCTGTAACAATCTTTTTTACGCAGGCCACGCCGGTTAACGGTAATGTGCATGCCGGCAACAACTTACTCTCACCCTTGGGATTGGTGTGTTGCATGGCTACAATTATATTTTTGGCACTGGCTACCAAATCCATAGCGCCTCCCATACCTTTTACCATTTTTCCGGGAATTTTCCAATTGGCAATATCTCCCTTTTCGCTTACTTCCATGGCGCCCAAAACGGTTAGATCAACTTTGCCAGCCCTAATCATTCCAAAACTCTCAGCGCTGTCAAAAAAAGAACCTCCGGGTATCACCGTTACGGTTTCTTTACCCGCATTAATTAAGTCTGCATCAACCTCAGTTTCCAGGGGGTAAGGGCCCATACCTAACATGCCATTCTCGCTTTGTAAAATAACGGTAATGCCTTCAGGAATGTAATTGCTTACCAGCGTAGGAATACCAATACCAAGATTTACATACATGCCATCTTTAAGTTCCCTGGCAATTCTTTTGGCAATGCCATACTTATCGAGCGCCATATTTATTGGTTTAGTAATTGGTTGATGTGTGGTAGTTTTTGTAAGGAAACAAAACCCTGATCCAATTTTGCAGCCATAGACCTGTTGATGGTACCAATCAATTTTAGATTTGAGCTGACAAGTTCTTTTATTCTATCAATACCTTCTTTTTGCATTCCGCTTTCAACAAATGCATTGGCATCTGCATTGTTTATATCATCACTCAAATCATCTGCATCGTCCAGCAAAAGCAAGGTGCTGATGAGCGCAAACCAATGCTGAATTAATTTAGTTTGTAATGCTGCATCAAATTGTAAGGCACATAGTGCAAAGAGAAAGTAATCCCCCCTGTGAAGTGCTTTAAAGGGTGTGGCCATTGCCGAAAATGGGTTATTGGTTCCGCCTTTAATAAAGTCGATCAGGTGTTGCAGGTACAGCTCATTAGTATGATCGTTTTTAACGAGGTTCATGCAAGCCTCTATAGCCTGGCCATGATTGATTTGTTGGGTTTCCTCCATGGCACTTATATGACCAATGTCTTCCAGAAGCCCAACAAATTTTGCTGACAACAATTGCTCCCTGTCTATGCCACATTTGTATAATAGATCTACAATTAAGGGTATAAATAACCATCCGGGCTCCGGCCTTAAATACATCAGCTTATCCTTCCAATACAAGTTGTTTGGCGGCGGCTCTCGGTCGGTAAAAAACTTGGCTATTTTATCATCAACACCATATTGAATACTTAGAAAACCAGAACTTATAAACATTGGAATAGTATTTTATTGAAAGCTTTTGTCAGGTTTGTTATTGGCTTGAAATTGCACTTATTGAAGTTGTATGGTCCGCTTTTCAATCCTCTTTTCATAGTTTGTTCCTTCGAAAATGCGGTGAACGTAAATACCTGCAACATGAACGGTATCCGGATCAATTTCGCCCGGCTCTACAAGATGTTCAACCTCAGCGATTGTAATATTACCTGCTTTTGCCATGGAAGTTGAAAAATTGCGTGTGGTTTTTCTAAACACCAGGTTACCCATCTTATCTCCCATCCATGCCTTAACAAGGGCAAAGTCGGCGTGTAGGGCTCTTTCCATCAGGTACATTTTACCATCAAATTCTCTTACTTCCTTGCCTTGTGCTATTTCAGTTCCATAACCTGCCGGAGTAAAAAATGCAGGAATACCCATGGCGGCCATTTGTATACGGGTAGCCAATGTTCCCTGCGGCACCAGGTCCACTTCCAATTCGCCGCTCAACAGTTGCCTTTCAAACTCAGCATTTTCGCCTACATAACTGCTGATCATCTTTTTTATTTGCCTGGTGGTCAAAAGCATTCCCAGGCCAAAATCATCAATGCCAGCATTATTTGAGATACAGGTTAAATTTTTAATTTGCTTTTTTACAAGGGCTGCAATTAAATTTTCAGGAATACCGCATAAGCCAAAACCTCCCAACATCAAACTGCAATCATCTAAAATATCGTTGATTGCCTCATCGGCATTCTTAAATACTTTGTTCATAATCCCTTTTTGTTTTTTTTAAGTGTGTCAACAGGTAATTCATGTTTCTCCTTATACATTACTTCGCGTTGCCTGTTTGCAAAGGCAAGGGTAGAATCGAATAAGGCCTTGTTAACCCTGGGATGCTGTTGATAGTAGGTTAGACTATTATAAAAATCTTTTTTGGTTGTTTTATGAATGGAGAAAACCTGCTCGTACATTTTAATGTGTTGGTCCTTACTTTTTAAAGAGGTATCCTTCAAAACATAGTTATTGACGTAATTGTCCGCCTTCATCAAATCAAAAACAAGGGTCTTCATTTCTTTGGGAGGAATAATGTTTTTGGGCACTTCATTGGTAGAACAAGCTACAGCAAGCAAAAGAAAACATGGAATGCAATATTTCATTACTTGATCTCCTGTTTGTAATTGGCTGAGTTTGCCACATCCAGTTTTTGCAACAATTCAACAGCCCTGCTCTTTTGAAGCGGGCTACCCTTTTTAAAAATCTTTATCAGCTCCTGAGACTTACCCTGCATAAAGAATTGCACAAACATAAGGTTTGGATTCTCCTGGTTTAGGGTTTGCAATTGGGTTAAAGCTGATAATATCTGGTCGCGGCCTTCCTCATCCTTTTCATACATTTTATCCAGCCCTTCCCGGTAATAATTATAAATAACATCATGAACAATATTGTAGCGGTTGTTCATTAAATTTTCGTTGAGCCAATACCTGTTTCTTAAACCATCAAAGGCTTTCCAACCTGTAATGTCCCTCCCTTCAGGAGCATTGTTTACAATATTTTGCGCCTTTTGAAAATGTGGATCACCTGCTTTGGGGCTAAAGGAATCGTAGTCTAAGCCAAGTATCGAATACACATAATAAGCAAGGGTTGCGGTAAGATTTCCAGCCAAAGCATCTGTTCCCTGTACCCGGTTTTCATTAAATTCTACCGGCTGATATTCAGCATATCTAAAGGTTACATCAGCATCCTGGTAATTTATTAATGGAGTTTGATAGGCAGATGAATAAACCGGCCGGGCTGCCTGAATGGTTAAAGTAGCCTTATAAATATTTGTTTCAACCAACCGGTCTATGTTCAATAAAAAATTACAATCAATTTTTTCCTGGGTTTGAAAAACATCCTTTGTCCATTTTCTATTGTTCAGGAAATTATTAAGCTGGGTTTGAAGCGTTGTAAAGATTTTTTTATCAACGGTGTTTGGAACCCTGGTAGCAATTACACTAACCTTTGCCTGTAACTCTTGCGATTGTGATTGATAGAAAAGTACAACCAAAAAAATAAAAGACGCAATTCGTTTTACCATGAATATTTTTTATGTATGAGTTCTACTATGTCTTTTGCAACCAACAATTTACTCTTGGCTTCATAAGAAAATTCATTTTCATCCTTATCAAAAATAGTTACTTTGTTAGTAACCTTACCAAACCCTGCTTCTACATCTTTTAATGAGTTGAGAACAATCAGGTCTGCATTTTTGCTTTTCAACTTTTGTAAAGCATTCTCTTTTTCATTGGTAGTTTCAAGGGCAAAGCCAACAAGAAATTGCCTGTCATTTTTTAATTCGCCCAGGTTTTTAAGAATATCCTTTGTTTTAGTTAAATGAATATCCAGAAAGTTTTCGTTCTTTTTAATCTTTTCGGTTGAAATATCTGCTATAGTATAATCCGCAACAGCCGCGGCCATTACTGCAATGTCCATTTCAGGAAAAATTGATATACAGGCCGTATACATTTCCGCAGCACTTTGAACCTTTTTGACGTTGATCCCGGAAAACTTTGGAGTTAAAGAAGTGGGGCCGCTAACTAAAGTAACTTCTGCGCCCCGCATATATAATTCTTCTGCAATAGCATAACCCATTTTTCCACTTGAATGATTTCCGACAAAACGAACCGGATCAATTTGCTCGTAGGTGGGGCCTGCTGTAACCATTGCTTTCCTACCCTTAAACGTAGTAAGCCTAAAAAAAAGCTCTTCAATTAAGGTAATTATTTCCTCAGGCTCAGCCATTCTTCCTTCCCCATATAAACCACTTGCCAACGCTCCCTTACCAACTTTTATTACTGTGTTTCCCGCCAACTCTAATTTCCTGATATTATTTTGAATTGAAGTGTGCTTCCACATATCTTCATCCATAGCAGGAGCAACTACTACCGGGCACGTTGCTGACAGATATGCTGCCAATACTAGATTATCGCACATTCCGGTAGACATTTTGGCCAGCGTATTGCAACTTAAAGGTGCTATGAGCATTACATCGGCCCACCTGCCTAACATTACATGATTTGCCCATGTATCTTCGTCAGCAAGATTTATTAAAACTTTATTATTAGAAAGTGTAGAAAGTGTAAGGGCTGAAACAAAATCTTTGGCTGCTGGTGTCATAATAACTTTTACTTCGGCCCCTGCCTTTACTATTAGCCTTACAATCATAATGGCTTTATAAGCAGCTATACTTCCGGTTATTCCTAATAAAATTTTTTTGCCTGCTAACATGGAAAGTAAAGTAACAAAAAACGACAGTTAAGAACTGTCGCAATGTGTTATAATTATAAAATATGCTTAACTAAAGAGGTCAGAATCATTCTTTCTGTAATAAATCTTTTTCTCCATAAACTCTTGCGTAGCTAAAATTGCAGGGTTAGGCATTCTTTCGTAGGCTTTGGAAATTTCTATCTGCTCTTTGTTTTCATGAATTTCCTCAAGGCTATCTGTATGGCTGGCAAATTCTTCCAGCTTGTTATGAAGTTCTTCCTTCAAAGTAATATTTATCTGGTTGGCCCTTTTAGCAATGATTGCGATTGACTCGTACAAATTACCCGTTTGATCTTTAATATCGATAAGGCTCTTCGTTTCAACAACATTACTGGTATTAGCGCTCATTTGCCTTCTTAGCTTACTCATTTGGTATTTATTTTAATGTTATTCAATGACAATGATTTATAATTTTCAACAGTCTTTAAAAGTTTGCTTTCGGGAAAACGGTCATTGAAATCCTGTGATTCTACCACCACTTTATCAAATCTTTCTGCTTGCTTTTCCTCAACGCTCATTTTAGCATATTGGTAATACGACTTTATCACCATCAGTTTGTATTCATCACCCTTGTTGGTATCAGGAAAATTATCGATCAACGAGCTAAAGGCAATTGCTGCAGCTTTAAAAAAACCCAGGTTAAAGTATAATTGGGCATTTAAAAAGTCCTTGGTCTCCATCTTAGCCCTGCTCTTTTCAATGATTTCCGTTGCTTCAAAAACCCGCTGCGAACCTGGATGTGTATTAATGAAAACCTGCATTTGCCCCATTCCCTTAGCAGTATTGGTTTGGTCTAATTCTGCTTTGGGTGATTGTTTATAATAAGAAAAAGCCCTCATATAATCTGCTTCTTCAGCCTTGGGACTATTGGGAAACGTTTCAGTAAAGGTTTTAAATAAGTTTTCAGCATTCGCGTAATCCCTTAGATTATAGGCAGTATAAGCATACTTAAAATATAAATCTTCGTATTTAGGGGTGCCTTTGTAAACAGGAAACAAATCCTCAAATAAAGTTTGAGCATTGCTATACTTTTTCTCTACATAGTATTTCTCAGCCATTTTATACTTGTAATCGTAATCTGTACTCTTCAAAATCTTTGAAAATTTTGATGCACAGGAAGAAAAAGCTACAACAATAATTAAAAAAGTAAATAATCGCCTCATAGAAGTTTGCAAACCTAAGATTTTCAGGGCAAATTAGAAAGTCTATTTCAACCTGAAAGATTAACGGTAGTTAATGATTTTGTAATAAGGTGAAAAACTGATCTATTTTCATATAAAAGCAAAATGACTGTCCATAAAGAACAGCCATTTTTTAAACCTAATTATCCCCTTTAATTTGTTTTTTGCAAGTTTGGATGGGGAGCAGGTACAGAGTTTGGACCGTTTTCGGTAGTTGGCATTAAGTCAACTGTGTTTGGGTCTCCATCGGTACCGTATTCAAAAATGATGCGGTTATCAGCGATACCTTGTTTTTCAACCAGGTATTTCATTATTGCATTTACTCTATCCCAACTTAATTGCTGAGCAGCTTTGTTTACAGCGCCGTGACCTGCAATTCTTACTTTACATCCCGGATTAGCTCTTAACTGTTGGGCCACACTTTCTAAAATTGCTGTTGCATTCCTATTCAACCTAACGCTGTTACCATTAAACTGAACGCTTGGTAGGTTGTTTATTTTACACTCCCAGTTTTGAGGAGGACCACCAGCAAATTTCTCTCTCATTTCTTTACAACATTCAGGCTCAGGGCAGTTTCCTATACCATCTTCATCAACCGGAAAGCAGTTTTGTAATGTCAATAGTTCTTTATCACGATAATCAGGCACTCCGTCACCATCGGTGTCTTTAGAAACACCGTGAGTGTCTACAGGAGCCCCCGGAGGCGTGTTAGGTTCAAGATCGAACTGGTCAGTTACTCCATCACCATCAGCATCATCCAAAGTAATCTTTGGAAGTTTCATATGCTTCGGATTGCTTAACTCGCCATAAGCAAATTCTAACGGATTCATCCACCATAATGGCGGAATACGCGTTTTACTATTTCCTACGTTAAAGTTAACTCCCATTGAAACGAAGCCTATATTATCCCATTCGCTGGTATAAACGGGATTAACCAGATCGCCGCTTTGACGGAACCACCCATCAACATAATCATCCCTGGTAGCAATTCTTTTATATTCAGCACTCACAGAAGTTTTTTTACCAACCCTATATTCAAATCCTGCTCCTGTGGAAAAAGAATGTCTCAAATTATATTCCCCCAAATTTGGACGTCTATCCCTTGAAAGTGCAGTGGTTTCGTAAACGCCATCCATCATTTCACGTAAATCTGCCCTTATTTGCTTTCTTTCAAGATTTACATCAATATTTTCAAACAAATATCGATTTCCACCAACACCAGTTAAGTCCATTTTTGTTTGATAAGTAAACGCTGAATATCCAACAACACCATATAAGTTCCACCTGCTTTGTTTGCTGTGAAACATGATATTATTTAATGAAACCAGCGCCTCAAGAGATGGAACAAAAGCAGTAGTTCTAAAATTATGAATATAACCCCGGGGAGCAGTTAAATACAATTGCTGAATAGTTGGGTGGTTATTGAAATTTCTATTCCGTTGGTAATCAAGACCAAGCATATTGTAGTAAGCAAGTGAGCCTCTTATTGAAACCACATATCCAATTGCCTTTCTGAGTGATAAACCAAATCCTGAGGCATAATTTGAAAAGCCCGATCCTGACCCCTTAACAGCCAATGGTGCATCACCATCAACCCAGGGTAAACCCACGAATATTCCTAATTGCCACATATCTCGTGGCTTTGCAGGAAAATTATGATTATTGTTTAAAAAATCATTTTGCTGAGAAATGTTTCTTGGTGAGATATAAGCTGTGTCAAGATAATTGTGTGTACCACCAAGCTGGGCTGAGGTTTCAAAGGACAAACAAAGAACAAAAGTGAAAAGGAGTAAAATTTTTGTACTATTCATAAAAATTTAAATGATTGGGTACTCGTTACAAACTCAAAAATATTTAACGCAAGCTGCATAAATTAATTGCACGAATGAGAACAATTAAGCCATAAAAGTTGCAACAAATTTAACTTTTACATTCAAGTAAAAAAATATATTAAACAAAATACCCTCCAAAAGAAGGGTATTTTTATTGTCATTATATTATAAATTATCCTTTTTTCAGATTAGGATGCGGAGCAGGAATTGTGTTTGGACCTTCCTC
>JAJAYD010000190.1 GCA_026786345.1 Chitinophagaceae bacterium | reverse complement strand
CCCTTAAACCTCCTGGCCTAAACGACACTGTTTTTATAGTTTTTTAGAAAAAGAAACCGTAGTAGAATAAATGAATTTTGACAATACACCTAATTACCTTATTCATGTTCAATAAGGTAATAAAGTACGAACTACGTGAGCATTGCTTTGCTACGAAGGTTAGAAACCATAGTAAATCTCAACCCTTGATTAGTATTATTAGCTACGCAGCCTTCACTTTCTCCCTTAAACCTCCTGGCCTAAACGACACTGTTTTTATAGTTTTTTAGAAAAAGAAACCATAGTAGAATAAATGAACCCTCACAATACACCTTATTACTGTATTCCTTTTACAATAAGGTAATAAGGTACGAATTACGGGAGCATTGCTTTTTTATTAAGGGTTAGAAACGATAGTAAATTTTAATCCTTGATTAGTATTATTAGCTACATAACCTTCACATTCTCCTTTAAACCTCCTGGCCTAAACGACACTGTTTTTATAGTTTTTTAGAAAAAGAAACCTTAGTAGAATAAATGAACTTTGACAATACACCTTATTACCTTATTCCTGTTCAATAAGGTAATAAAGTACGAATTACGGGGGCATTTCTTTTTTATTAAGGGTTAGAAACGATAATAAATCTCAACCCTTGATTAGCATTTTTAGCAATCAAACTCTCAATCTCCCTAAAACCTTCTTGCAAGTACAGTGCTGTTTTTATAGCTTTTTTTTGCTATTCAGGTTAAAGATGTCAGTATACATAACATAAGATCCAATGGGTAGTTTGCTATGTTTATCATCCATGCTATCCTATCTAAAACTGACGGTTAGGGCATGGTGTCGTTTTTACAATCGAACCTTTTTTTAGATTTAAAAATTGCCGACTATTTTTTAACAATGGTCAGCTGCTTTTTTACGTCATCCATTTGCGCTACAATAAAGTAAGTTCCTGGGGGGAGATTTTGCAGGCTTTCTGTAATTACATTTCTTCCAGCAAAAATATTCTTGTCGAAACTCTTGCTCAATCGTCCTTCAGCATTAAAAATATTCACCAATAATTTACCCTGCTTAACACAACTAATTACAAGGTTAATGTTGTTTTCAAAAGGATTTGGATACGCCTTTTCAAACACAATCCGGTTATCAATAAATAACACCGTTTCTACCGGGCTGTACGATATTGCACCGCTTTTATCAAAGCATTTCAGGCGATAATATTGATAACCGCCTACAGGTTGCTGATCTGTAAAAATAAGCGAGCCTGCTACTAACACATCAGCATTGGTTACCTGTGAAATGGTTGTAAAATCATTACCCGTAAAAGATTTTTCAAGTTCAACTCTTGCTAAGTTTTTGTTGAATACAGATGCGGATAATTCAATGGTTTCTCTTTTCTGCAATCCTCTAAGCTTAATAAACTCAATAGGTAAGGCACCAAAAGATTTTGTAACCCATATTGGCGACGTCCAAATTTTGTTGCCATCAGCCTGCGTTATTTCGAGGTAATAATAATACCGGGCACCGGGTGCAATTTGATGAATAAAGGAAAGCGTTTTACTATTGGTTTTACTTGTAAGTACCGTACTTAAAGCATTTGAACCAGGCACTCCATAATACACCTGTATTGAGCTGATTGCGTCGCTTGCATCAGGATCGGTAATGGATACGTCTATGGTTGGATCGGTAGAAGTTGTAAGAACACTACCCATTGGCGAAGCATCAATTGTAAAACTTACCTGCGTATTCCAATCGTCGGAAGCATAAAAGCGCATAGCACGATAAGCCGCCATAATACTGTCACGATTTAGCTGTTGCGATAAAACAACCGTTCTGGATTGTGAAGTTCTGCCAAATGTTGTGTAATGATTATCGTGGTCGATAGTCGGGCCTAATTTATAACCAGCCGCCAGTAATTTTCTCCAAAAGGAAAGATAAGAGGTGCCTGGTGCGCCATCACTATAGTTTGTTGTAGT
The DNA here is from genome assembly GCA_026786345.1 of Chitinophagaceae bacterium. Classification (GTDB taxonomy): domain Bacteria; phylum Bacteroidota; class Bacteroidia; order Chitinophagales; family Chitinophagaceae; genus Segetibacter. The sequence goes on along the minus strand of JAJAYD010000190.1, from coordinate 5,172 downwards.
GGAAAATGCACCGCCACTTCTTACTGCCGATCCTACAACAGCCATATCTGCCGTATCGCTATAAACGGAACTGGCAATGTTGGCATAATCAGTACTACCTGGGTGCGCAAACGTTGCAAACGATGTAGGATGTGCTGCAAGCGTTCGCCAAAGGGTAGCGTAATTATATTGTGAATTAAATATTTTATAATTACCCGTTTCCCAACCTATCAGGCTATCAATACCATACACAATCACATGACCGCCGTTGTTTATAACGCCATATTCCATTCCGTACATGCAAACGAACTGGCCATCTCTATTGGCGGTATCGGCAGACGAAAGTCCTTTTGCATAATCCGCTAACTGCAAGCCTGCCTGGCTGTGGTTGTGTTCAGATATTCCAAGGAAGTTGAAGTTATAGCTCTGCTTTGCAAAATTATAATTATCTCCGGGTGTTGAGTACAAGGTGTTGGCAGCATCTTTGTTACCGTCGGAATAGGCGGAATGCGCATGAATGTTTCCGTAATAGTATTGGTAGGTTTGAGATTTTGCCGCGATGGAAAATAGAAATACGGCTGTAAAAACTACAGAGTAGAATTTTTTAATCATTAGGGGTGTTTATATATCAAAGGTTTAGCCACAAACCATCACTGTTTGTTACAGCAAATCATTTGCGATCCGCAATTTCGGGCAAAAATGGATAGGATTGAGATTTAGTCCTTATTAAATAAAGATTAATTGCCACTATTAATTTTAAGGTTCTGCTGTTGCAGAAAGCATAAAATATGTAAAAGAAATGTTTTGATTGTTTTGTCTACAGTTTCCTAAAACCTTCGTGCCAATACCACTGTATACTTATAGCTTTTCTTTTTTCCGTTTAAATTAAAAACCTCGGTATAAAATACATAAGTGCCTAAGGTTAGCTTATTCATTTTATCATCTAAACCATCCCATCTAAAATTACCTTGTAAACCCAGGGTTGCATTTTTGGCCAGATATCTTACCGGCCTCCCCGATGCATCAAAAATGGTTATGTTAGCAACGTAACCCAATTCAGTCATTTGATAGGAAAGTGTTGTAAAATCATCCGTTCCATCGTTATCAGGAGAGAATATTTTTGGTGTTACAGTTATGGTTCCCTGCACTTGCACATCTAACCTGAATTGGCTGTTTTGGTATGATGGTGTGCCGAAACCTGCGGTGGATGCAGCCGAATGCCAGTTGTCTTTATTCTGTGTGGGTTTATTATAGTCAATGCGCTCAAGCGAAATTCCTTCTTTATTATCCAGCAAAGCAAAATGCCATTTTGAATCGTATTGAAGTTCATCCACTATAGTTCCCTGAGCATTCAACAATACTACCACACCTTTATCGTCAGGGTATGATGGCATGGAAGAAACGTTTATGAAATTACCTGGATTTTTTATTACGTAAGCTTTCTTTACCAATGTTTCGTCCTCTGAAATAACATAATATTCACCCGGAAAAATCAACAGGTTATCAGTGGTTAATTGTTTTAGCGTACCGAGTTGCCCGGAAGCGGAAGACCGGTTGGTGATATACAAATCTTTTGCATCGAGAATTTTATTGCTGCGGTTGTATATCTCAACATAGTCTGTTGCCGTTGGTGCAGGATTGAACAGTATTTCGTTCACTACAATATCCATGGTGTCAATCTTTTCTGCAAGTCCTGCTCTTACTGTATTTAATGAACCAATGGAGTTGCCACTGCAATCTGTAACGCCGCTAACAGTAATTGTATACACTTTACCCCTGGCCAGTGGTGTGCTTAAAAACAATTGAACCTGGGTATATAATGGGGCTACAGGCAATGCACTTATTGGTTTATTAATGCCATCGCTGATGGTATAGTTTCCCGGGTTAGCTGCCTTAAAAATGTCTGTTGGCTCGTTAAATGTAACCACCAGATGCGTTGCATCAGTGGCTACAGCCTTTATCAAAACCGGTGCGGTTTTATCTGCATTGCTGCCATCAACTGAATTTTTACTTCCGGGAGTTCCTCCTTGTGAATCTGTACTTGCCGTCCAGTTGCTTATGCCACTACATGGATTTTTTATATCTATCATTTCAAGGCTCCAGCCACCATTACTTTTTACTGCATTCTGGTACCATGAAGCATTATAGGCAACAGCATGAATGATTGAATTGTCTTTGGCGTACAAGGTTAAAGTGCTGCCGGTATTGTCAAGCGAAGGAAAAGAAGTGATACCCATAACACGCCCAAAGTTGGCAAATAACGACGCAGAACCTGTGCCGGTTATGATTAAAAAACTATCGGGTGGTAGCAGGTACGAAGGAAATAAGCCACTGGCAGATGAGGTGCTTTCAACATGCCATCCCTGCAAATTAATTTGTTGGGTAGATGTGTTTTTTATCTCGATAAATTCAGCATTGGGCAGTTGAACAACCGGGGTTGGGTCGGCCATAATTTCATCAATCAACACATCAAACCGTTGCGGAACAAAATAGCTGAATACTTTAGGACCAGTTACCATTGCATTGCCAGCCAGGTCTTTTACACCATTTATAGTAATAGTATTGTTTACATTATTTGTAAAACTGTTTGCAAAAGTAAGTTGTACCAAAGCCGGGTTATTAGCATCCTTTGTAGCAGTCACAGGCGTGCCCAAACTATTGTTTACACTATAATTGCCCGCAACTTCAGCAGTAGTTTTATCTATTGCTTCTGTAAATATTACCTCAAGGGTTTTGGGCGACGTGGCAGTTACAGATTGGATAGCCGGTGGCGTAACATCAGGAGTGAAGGTGGTAACATCAATATCATCAAAATAATGGCGTTGAAAAAAACTGGCGGTGCTTTGCTTTACATAAAAGCCAAAGAAAGCAGCTGTTGTATACGTGGCATCCGTAGCCGATCCTTCCGCAACAAAGCTGTTGCCGGTGGCGGTTAAATCCCTGTACAACGTAAACACATTTGCAGCACTGCGTGTAACCCTGATTTTTATATTATTATTGCTTGTATTGGTAACAGCATTTATACCATCAATAATTTTTACAGGCACACCCGCTACATCCTTGCGGTATAAACTTATCTCATCATCAGTGTTACCGATTCTTACAAAATACCCGGTAAGAGTTGTGCTGGTAAGGTTGCTTTGCGATGCAATAAGGTATACATCGGCGTAGTTGGTGGACGAAGTGTTGAACTGCAGGTTTACCGTAAACTCCCATTGAGCCTGCAATGCCAACGTACTGGTTGTACTTAAATAAAAGCTGCTGTTGGCAACAGTATTATTGCTTTGCAACTGAAGGTTGCTGTTTACAATCCAGTCTGATGTATTGCCGAGCCAGGCGGGATCGGTGGTAAAATTGCCATCATTAAAACTTTCCTTTACTTGTGATAACCCTTCTGTAGCACTAAATAAACATGCAATTATGAAAACAAAAACAAAAGATTTTCTCATGAGTTAGTATAATGGTTTAGATAATCAGTCTAATTAGTGCAGTTACGAAATTTACTATTTTACCTGAACCATCAACTTTAAAATTTTTAAATCACAATTATTTTATATTATTTTCGCAGCAAATGAACATACTTATTTCTTTTACAAAACGCATTAAGAAACAGTTTCCTTAAAAGGGAAGTTGCCCGCGTTTGTATAAGTGCAAATATTGTAGGCCTTCCCCACCGGAAGGCTTTTTTATGTCCGTTAATAAAAATGTATTCAATTTTTAAACTTAAATAACACTTAAAAATAACAAAATGAAAGTTGCAGTAGTGGGCGTCACCGGGTTGGTAGGTACCAAAATGTTACAAATTTTAGCCGAAAGAAATTTTCCGGTAACTGAGTTAATTCCGGTAGCCTCTGCCAAATCAGTTGGAAAGGAAGTAACGTATAAAGGTGTTAAGTATAAGGTGGTAAGTATGGAAGATGCCATTGCTGCCAAACCTGTAGTTGCATTATTTTCTGCCGGTGGCAGCACCTCAACCGAGTGGGCGCCAAAGTTTGCCGAAGCAGGCATAACTGTCATAGATAACTCAAGCGCCTGGAGAATGGACCCTACAAAAAAGTTAGTGGTGCCGGAAATTAATGCCGATGCAATTTGCAAAGAAGATAAAATTATTGCAAACCCCAATTGCTCTACAATACAAATGGTAGTAGCCCTGGATCCTTTGCATAGAAAATATGGTATTAAAAGAATAGTGGTAAGTACCTATCAAAGTGTTACCGGCACAGGTGTAAAAGCTGTTGAACAATTGCAGAACGAAAGAAAGGGTGTTGAAGGTGATATGGCCTACAAGTATACCATCGACCTGAATGTGATACCACAAATTGATGTGTTTCTTGAAAATGGGTATACAAAAGAAGAAATGAAAATGGTGAATGAGACCCGTAAAATTATGCGTGATGACAGCATAAGGATAACCTCAACCACCGTACGTATACCTGTTATGGGTGGGCACAGTGAAAGTGTGAATGTTGAATTTGAAAAAGATTTTGACCTGGATGAAGTAAAGCAACTGTTAAGTACTTCGCCGGGAGTAACGTTGCAGGACAATCCTGAAAAACAAATTTATCCCATGCCTTTGTGGGCGCACGAAAAGGATGATGTTTTTGTAGGAAGGTTGCGCCGCGACGAGAGCCAACCCAATACGCTTAACATGTGGATTGTGAGCGATAACCTGCGCAAGGGAGCTGCAACCAATGCCGTGCAAATTGCAGAATATTTGGTAGCGCAGGGGTTGGTGTAAAGTCAATGGTTAAAAGTCGATAGTCAATAGTCGATGGTCCATAGTCAATAGTCGATGGTCAATAATTGATTATGTATGGTTGCATATGAGTAGTGATTTACACTAGCAAAAGAACACGGATAATATAGATGTGACGCGATACAATTTATCGGGTTCAACTGGATGGCGGTGAAAACAGATGTGTAAACTATCTGTTTAATCCGTGTTCTATTGTTTACTCAGCCAGGCTTCGGTTTAAAAAATGAATAAGTGGTTGAATAGCTTCGAACCGGATCATTAGTTTTGGTAATAAATCCTTACTGGTAAGTTCGCTGTCAGATAATGACTGTAATGCAACAAAGCTTTTAAGCTTTAAATATTTGATTGCAGGGTTATCCTTCTCATAACCCTTGGGTTCCCTGGTTAAAGTATGATCGGCAATGTTAAGATCGCCAAACATATCCCTGAAAGATTTT
>JAJAYD010000189.1 GCA_026786345.1 Chitinophagaceae bacterium | reverse complement strand
ATTGTTAGAGGGGCAGTCCGGCACATCCGGAGTATTGCTGTATCCCAATGGATATTTAAAAGCGGTTCGGGAGATATGTAATAAGCACGGCATTCTCTTAATCTTTGATGAAGTGATGAGTGGCTTTGGCCGCACCGGTAAATGGTTTGGGTTTGAGCATCATGACATTGTTCCGGATATGATTGCTATGGCTAAAGGTTTGACCTGCGGCTATCTTCCTTTCGGGTGTTTGCAGGTAAGCGATAAGATAGCAGCTAAATATGATGATAATGTGTTGGCACTGGGCCTCACCTACTCTGCGCATCCCGTAGCATGTGCCGCTGCTTTGGAAGTGTTGAATATCTATGAAGAAGATAATTTAATTGAGAATGCAAAAGTGATGGGTGAATACATGGACCAGCGTATTGAAGAAATGAAGGCGAAGCATCCTTGTATTGGTGATTGGAGAAACCAGGGATTATTGGGATGTCTTGAACTGGTTAAGAACAGGGAAACTAAAGAACCCTTTGCGCCATTTAATGCCAGGCCCGATGAGATGGTGGTGATGAATAAAGTAGCTGCTAAGATTAAGGAATTGGGGATGTACACTTTTGTTCGGTGGGGATTTATTTTTATTGCGCCGCCGTTGATTGTTACGAAGGAGCAGATTGATGAGGGGCTGGCGATTATATCAGAAGCATTACAGATAGCAGACGCAGAGGTTGCCTGATTTTTAATTAATTTACAATTATGAGTAAAGAACTTTTAAAGCGAATAACAATTGACAGCAATATATGTCATGGCAAACCTGTGATAAGACGACTTCGCTATCCGGTAGAATCAATGCTGGAACTAATGGCATCAGGAATGAGTGTAGATGAGCTATTAGCAGATTATCCTGACTTAGAAAAGGAAGATTTTCTTGCTTGCTTAGAATACGCAGCAAAAACACTCCAGGTAAAGAGTATCTACAAATTTGCCTCATGAATTTTATCGTAGATGCTCAACTGCCCAAATCACTTTCCGACTTTTTAAAGAGCAAAGGACACGACTCCATTCATACACTTGAATTAGATGCGAAAAACAAAACTCCGGATGACACGATCATAGAAATTGCGGAAAAAGAGAACCGGGTAGTTATAACTAAAGACTATGACTTTCTTCAGTTGCATATTATTTCGAATAAGCCATCTAAACTTTTATTTGTAAAAACAGGAAACATTAGCAATAATGAATTGCTTAAACTTTTTGAGAAGTATATTGGAGAAATTATAAATTATTTAAAGGCGCATAAATTAATAGAGATGTATACTGATGAACTTATTGTACAGTAAACTTAAAATTGAATAATTTTTTAGAATTAAAATGAGTTCCCTAAGATGAAATTTTACTGCTTGACCAAACAATTGCCCAAAACATAATTTTATTTCTAATGAGCGAAAAGGTCATTGAAAAAAACTCCTCCCTCTACAGCGAAGACCTCGCACCCATACCCATGCACAAGCGTACATGGAACACATGGAACTACGCCGCCTTGTGGATTAGTATGAGCCTGTGCATACCAACCTACATGCTGGCCAGCAGCCTTATTGGTGGCGGTATGAATTGGTGGCAGGCGATACTTACTATTTTTATTGGTAACACTGTTGTGCTGGTACCAATGATATTAAATGGACACGCCGGTGCTAAATATGGCATCCCTTTCCCTGTATTTGCCCGTGCAAGCTTTGGCGTAAGAGGCGCCAACATTCCGGCAATTTTAAGAGCTATTGTTGCTTGTGGATGGTTCGGCATACAGGCATGGATCGGTGGGTATGCTATCTATCTAATGGCGAGGTTATGGATACCGGCTTTCGATACCTTACCACAAATATTTCCCGCATCATGGACACTACAAACAGGACCAGCCATTTGCTTTTTTCTCTTCTGGTTGCTCAATATGTTCGTTGTGTATTTAGGAGTTGACAGCATCAAAAAACTATTGGTATTTAAAGCATTCTTCTTACCCATTGCTGCGTTGGCTTTGTTGTTCTGGGCTATCAACGCAGGACATGGTTTAGGGCCCATTCTAAATCAACCCTCCAAGTTTGCTACCAATGCAGACTTTTGGAATTTCTTCTTTCCGGCACTAACAGGTATGGTTGGTTTTTGGGCAACATTATCATTAAACATACCAGACTTTACGCGTTATGCAAAAAGCCAAAAAGCACAGATCAACGGGCAGATCATCGGGCTTCCTCCATCTATGACTTTGTTCTCTTTCATAGGCGTAGTGGTTACTTCAGCAACGGTCATTATATATGGAGAAACGATTTGGGATCCATTGGTACTTGCCGGAAAATTTAATGGCAAATTATTAGTAACTATTGCCATGATCGCTGTTGCCATTTCAACATTAGCCACCAACATTGCAGCAAACATCGTTAGCCCGGCAAACGATTTTGCTAACCTTGCGCCTCAAAAAATCAACTTCCGAACAGGTGGTTATATAACCGGCATCATTGGCATTCTCATCTTTCCGTGGAAGCTGATAGCCGATCCAAATGGTTATATTTTCACGTGGTTGGTCGGTTACTCGAGTTTGCTCGGCCCTGTCGGCGGCATCATGATCGCCGATTATTATTTCATTCGCAAACAGCGACTAAACGTTGATCACCTGTACCGCACAAAAGGAAAATACACTTTCAGCAATGGCTTCAACAACAAGGCAACCATCGCGCTTTTGTTGGGTATCCTTCCAAACGTTCCCGGCTTTTTGGTTACAGTTCAATTGGTCGAAAAAGACACATTCTGGCCATGGGTGTCCGAAATATATCATTATGCATGGTTCGCCGGTTTCGTCGTTTCCGCTGTCATTTATTTCCTATTAATGAAGTCAAATAAAACACAAACAAATAATTCATTTGATCTTAAATCAACAGCAGAAAATATAGTGCAAGTATAATTTGGTAACAAGCATCAGAACACTTTTCAACATCGTTGTGTCACTCACTTGTACTTTTAGAAATTCTATTCAATTTAATTAGCACACGGATGACACGGATGAGACGGATTTTTAGGATTAAAAGAAAACCATAAATAATAAGTTACTATCAACACCACAAAAGAATTAGAGGACAAATGGGATTGAAAACATATTAAGTATTCAAATAAAAATTCGTCTAAATCCGCGTCATCCGTGTTCCATCATTCGCACAAAACAAACCAACATGAAAACATTAATCAAAAACGGCCGCATCATCACCGCCAGCGACGATTACATTGCTGACATACTCATCGAAGATGAAACCATTAAAGCTATCGGTAAAGATT
>JAJAYD010000188.1 GCA_026786345.1 Chitinophagaceae bacterium | reverse complement strand
GTATAGTCAACAGTAAGTTTATGCATACCGGCTGCCGGCATATCTACCTGGGTAAGCACCTCAGATATTTCGCGGCAGCGGTCGGTCCTGAAATTAAAACAGATCAGGGCATCGCCATTTTGGATGGTCGCCAGCGGCTCCTGTGCTTCATTAATAATAACCGTTGGCTTTAAAAATTCATCTGTTACGTTTGCGGCATACGATTGTTCAATGGCAGCAATGGCATCCGTTGCCTTTACACCTTCGCCGTTTACCATAGCATCGTAGGCTAATTTAACCCGCTCCCAACGTTTGTCGCGGTCCATGGCGTAGTACCTTCCACTTACGGTAGCAATTATTCCAACGGTGCTATTCAGGTGTTGTTGCAAATCGGTAATGTAACCCAATCCACTTTTTGGGTCGGTATCGCGTCCATCAGTAAACACGTGCAGGTAAACCTCAGTCAACCCTTCATTTTTACACAGGGTAGTAAAAGCTTTTACATGATTGATATGGCTGTGTACACCACCATCGCTCACCAAACCCATTAAATGCAATGGCTTGCTATGCTCCTTTGCATAGGTTATGGCTTGCTTTAACACAGGGTTGGTAAAAAATTCACCATCGCGAACGGCAACATTAATACGCTGCAATTCCTGGTACACTACGCGGCCAGCACCAAGGTTTAAATGGCCAACCTCGCTGTTACCCATCTGACCATCGGGTAAGCCGACTGCCTCGCCGCAGGTTACCAAAGTTGTGTTGGGATATTTTTGGTACAAGGAGGTTACAAAAGGCACATGGGCATTCTGTATTGCGTCGGCAGACTTTATTTTTCCAAGTCCCCAACCGTCCATGATTACAAGAATTACACGTTTGTTTTCCATGGGTTAAAGCTACTTTATTTGAAGGATTTTTATGGCCCCTCCGTATCTACGCCACTTTTGGAATGTAACCAGTTTGGCATATTTTTAGCAAGTGTTGGGTCAATCGAACCAAGTAGTCATGAAAAAATTAATAATAATAGGATTTCTCGCATGTATCACGATGTCTTTCAGGTTTCAACCGGATAGCGCACCTGTAGTAAATGCCTTGAAATCGGGTAATGCAGAAGCCATATCTGAATATTTTGATAAAATATTAGATATCAAATTTCCTGATAAGGAAGAAATAAAAAGCATTGGCAAAAACCAGGCTGGTATTGCTTTAAAGTCGTTTTTCGACGACAATAACATTAAAGGGTTTGAGCTTTCTTCGCAACGCGAAATGAGTGGAACGATGTATATAGCCGGTAAGCTGGTTAATAATGAACAGGGCTATAAAATCTCTATCATGCTAAAATTAAAAGACGGTAAGCACCAGATTATTACTGTTAGAATAAATTAACAACCTGCCTCTTTTCAAACGTACAAGCCCTGTTAGCAGGGCTTTTTTTATGGGTGAGTGACTTTTTGTATTGCCTAAAGGATAGATGCAGAACTCCTTGCCTCTCGCAAATTTTAATGCAGGTATAGGACCTTTACTTCCAGGGTTTCAAGCTCAGGCCGCGTGGGCTTGTTATTGCGCTCCAGATCGCTATCGGGACTTCTTTCAGAAACCACTTCGCCTGTTTCTGAATGCCTGCGCTACACCCGGCACCGAACCGGCTGATGTCCTTCTGCAATAACTGGTATCAGATACGAGTAATAATTGAGGAAATTAATATTTCGCTAAGGTGAAGCACTTGCAATCCCTCGGAATACGAAACTGTTTTTCGCAGCTATTTCATTCTGCGAATTCTTAACAGATCTCAGTCTACCGGGTAAGGAGTTCTGAGATTAGTAACTGCGTGTATTGCTCAATAAAGAACCCAATCGTACACGAGTGCGACGCAAGTAAAGCTTCATAAAATAACTTCAGTTTGGCTCAAAAAATCCAATCACTTTTTTGCCCCTTTCTAAGTATAATTGCGTTTTTGACCGGCAGAGTTCTATAACCGTTCATTAATAATCAGAAGAACTGTATCTGCTCGCTTGTTATAAATTTTTTACCATCGCCCAATCCAAGGCTCTATGAAGGATTCCTTTTTGTAACACGACTTAGAGAGCTTATTGAATTAATTTTACACTTATGCGAACGTACGACCAAATGTTACATCATCTTATAGGCGAGGCTTTAAAAGAAGATATTGGTGATGGTGACCATAGCACATTAAGCTGTATTGATGCAAAAGCAACCGGAAAAGCAGTTTTAAAAATAAAACAGGATGGCATATTGGCCGGTGTAAGCGTTGCTGAAAAAATTTTTAAAATGGTAGAACCGTCATCCATTTTTACCGCCTTAAAAAGCGATGGTGATGAGATGAAATATGGTGAAAAGGCTTTCACCGTTTCATCTACCATACAAACCATATTGCAATGTGAGCGCCTGGTATTAAACATAATGCAGCGCATGAGTGGTATAGCAACGTTAACGCATCAATATTCAAGTTTATTAAAAGGTTATCATTCAAAAATTTTGGATACCCGTAAAACCACTCCCAATTTTCGCCTTTTAGAAAAAGAAGCTGTAAAAATAGGAGGCGGTTACAACCATCGGTTTGCTTTGTACGATATGATTATGTTGAAAGACAACCATATAGACTTTTGCGGAGGTATAGAAAAAGCTATTGAGAAGGCTTGGCTTTACACGGTTGAACATAAGCCGGGTTTACGTATTGAGGTTGAAACAAGGAGCCTTGAAGATGTACAAAAAGTTATAGCCGTGGGCGAAGGCAAAGTATTCCGGATCATGCTCGACAACTTTACGCCCGGCCTCATTAGTCAAGCCTTACAACTTATAAACAGTCGTTTTGAAACCGAAGCCAGCGGTGGAATAAACCTTGACAATATTGTGGAGTATGCAAAAACCGGTGTTGATTATATTAGCGTAGGTGCCCTTATTCACCAGGCAAAAAGTGTTGACCTTAGCCTAAAGGCTGAACTGTAAATTTTAGATTAAAAGTTATAGATATTTACACCTGAGATTAAAAAAATGAACAAAAAAAATAAGCCGGATACGAGAGGGTTTGTCTACAGTACAAATCCTGATTTTAACTTTCAGCAAGCTGATGACGGGCCTGTTGAAACGCTTTCTCCCGATAAACAAAAATTAAAAATCCGGCTCGATACAAAGCGAAGGGCCGGTAAGGCAGTGACTTTAACAGAAGGCTTTATTGGCACTGAAGATGATTTAACAGAGCTTGGAAAGAAGTTAAAGAACCATTGCGGAACAGGGGGCAGTGCAAAGGATGGAGAAATAATTATACAAGGCGATCAGCGGGAGAAAGTATTGCAATGGCTGTTAAAAAATGGCTTCAACAATGCAAGAAAAATATAAGAATAGCCGCGTGCATCCCATATTGCTGTTGGTCAGGCGACCAACAGCGGCGCAGCAGGCCGTTGGCGGTCGCCTTACCGCCAAAGGTTCATTATTGTGGTGCGACATTGTGGGATGCACCCGAATAGCCCTATTGATGAAACTTAAAACGTTGCCTTACTGTGCACTTTTCTTTTCAAAACTTTGAAACTCCCTGAATTGCGGGAACTGCCTCCGCTCCACACCAAAACTACCTGATATTTGAAAAGTGCGTTCTTCGTTTGTATACATTAAACCCAGTTCTGCGCGGCTATACATTCCAAAACCATTTGGCTGGTACATAAACGAATTGAAACCGTTTTTGCCATTATTAAAATTGGATTGCATGAAGGCTCGGTTGAAATTTACAAAAGTGGGAGCAGCTTGAACTCCTGCGAATGCATATACCTTGTCTGATAGTTTACGGGTAAGCTGTAAGCCAATTGGTACTGAAAAGGTTGTTGCAGAACCACCCTTCCACCCAATAAAAGAGGTTTGTATACCTCCATATTTATTGATTGACCATTTGCTTTTTGACGAGCTGTCTTTGGCGGGAAACCTGTTATAAAAAGTGTTTTGGTAAGGGCTCATCAGGTAAATGCCAGGCATATAATTCTGAGCAGAAGCACCGTGAATTGATAATATCGAAATAAGAACCGGTAACAAAACTTTCATTCTACCTTAGTTTTTATAAAAGTACATATTGCATGTTTACTTTTAAGTTAATGGCAGAAAGTTAACACGTGATTTTAAGAATATTTCGACTTGAATCTACTTTTAGACATGGACTTCGCCCATTACCCATACGTTTCTTCTTAAAAATTATAAGCATTAAACAGATTGTAGATTATATAATTATTGGCCAGGGATTGTGTGGTACGCTTTTAAGCAGAGAACTACTTGCTGCCGGAAAATCAGTGCTGGTTATTGATGAAAGTAAACCGAACACTGCTTCAAAAGTGGCCAGCGGCGTAATCAACCCGGTTACAGGCAGAAGAATCGTACGAACCTGGCGGATAGAAGAATTGCTTCCTTTTGCGTGGCAAATCTATACAGCTTTTGGCCATGAATTGAGCGCTGAAATTATAAGACATTGCAATGTTCTTGACTTTCACGCCAGCCGGCAAATGGCGGAGGCATTTGATGAGCGTTTACCTGAGGAAACCACCTACTTATCTCAACTGGAGTCCCCACAGGAGTGGAAAGCGTTTTTCAATTTTCATTACAGCATAGGCGAAATCAAACCTTGCCTGTTGGTTGACTTGCAAACCATGCTCACCAAATGGCGCAGTATATTAATTGAGCACGGCAACTTGCTGGATGAGGTATTTTGCTGGAATGATTGTGAAGTAAGCACAACCTCTGTTGTGTACAAAAATTACCAGGCTCAAAAAATAATCTGTTGCGAAGGTGTTGCAGGATTTGATAATCCATATTTTAAAAACCTGCCCTTCTCCCGTATGAAGGGCGAAGCTTTGATTGTTTCCATACCTGGTTTACCACGCAATAATATTTATAAGCAGGGGTTGAGTATCGTTCCCTGGAAACAAGATTTATTTTGGATAGGCTCTACGTACGAATGGAATTTTACAGATGCTAATCCCACCCCAGCCTGGCGCAAAAAAGTTGAACAACAACTACAATACTGGCTAGAGCTGCCTTTTAATATAGTAGATCATATAGCTTCAGAAAGACCGGCAAATATGGAACGCAGGCCGTTTGTTGGACTGCATCCTCTACATCCATCCGTTGCCATTTTAAATGGTATGGGTGCCAAAGGATGTTCACTGGCACCTCTCTTTGCAAGTCAATTAGCCAATCATTTAATTAATAAAGCCCCCATTTATGCTGATGCAGATGTAAGCCGGTTTGAAAAAGTGCTGGCAAGAAAAATGGTATAAAATTAGGCTTAACGTTATTTTTGAAATTCGAATACATCCACATGTCAAATAACGAAGAAGTTTACACAATACCGGCACGCTTTAGAAGAATCGAAAATCTCCATATTCTTTTTTGGCTATTAAAAGATTTAAGCTGGGCTATGCTTTGGAAACCTTTGGGGCTGATCATGATTGTTCCAACTGTAGCAGCCGCATTACTAATAACCTGGCAAACCCGCGCTATTAAGAGTGAGTTTCTTCACAATCTTGCAGTCATTTTTTGGATATTAGCCAACGCCTACTGGATGTTGGTTGATTTTTTTTCTACCAACCTAAGCCTCAGGTATTACACAATCATTCCCTTTT
>JAJAYD010000187.1 GCA_026786345.1 Chitinophagaceae bacterium | reverse complement strand
GCCCATTGCCTATTGCCAATTACCAATTGCCTATTGCCTATTGCCTCTTCACTTCAAAAATGATAGTAATTTTAAAGTTTATTTTTTTCATTCAATATTTAAGGACATGGCTTTGCTTTTACCTGTCAATGGAATTTCACCCACATTTGGCACCGATTGTTTTATTGCACCCAATGCTACCATTGTTGGAGATGTGGAGATGGGCAACGAGTGCAGCGTTTGGTTCAATGCCGTTTTAAGGGGCGATGTAAACTTTATAAAAATGGGTAATAAAGTAAATGTACAGGATGGGGCCGTGATACATTGCACGTATCAAAAAAATGCCACCAACATAGGCAATAATGTTTCCATAGGCCATAACGCCATTGTGCATGGTTGCACCATACACGATGATGTGTTGATTGGAATGGGTGCAATTGTAATGGACCGTTGTGTGGTAAACAGTAATTCCATTATTGCTGCCGGGGCAGTAGTGCTTGAAGGTACTATAGTGGAGGCAGGCACCATTTATGCCGGTGTTCCCGCAAAAAAAGTAAAAACCATATCACCTGATAAAATAAGTGGGGAGATCAACAGGATTGCCAATAATTATCTTACCTATTCGTCGTGGTTCAGCAATTATAATGAGGCTCCTGTAAAATAAAAGGTTACCTCGTATCGTTTAATCACCTACGCTATGACAGAGCCTGTGTAAAAACTGGTTTCTTACAAATTAGAAAAAGGAGTGACATGCAGAACAAAGGTTTGAACACTACTTTTCTGTTGTTCATAGGCGTTACTTTTTTATCAATATTAATTTGACCTATTGCAATGAAACCTTTACCACAAAAAGAACCGGTTAATGCATCCATATTAGATGCGGAATGGTTGATGATACATGCCGACAGGTTTGTAACGGACAGGGAACGTATTATTCTACAGGAAAAGGCGTTTAGCATTGACCGGGATTTTATACCGGCCGCCAGCCACCTGCTTAATTACGCTCCTGCTGGTAAAGGGTATGATAACGAACATAAACCCAATATATTTTCTGCTGAATAAACAGCTTTGCTGAACTTTATAAGGTTGATCCATCAACTTAAAAACTTTTATCAATGAAAAAAAATTTACTGCTGTTATGTATGGCTGTTTATTGTTTTACCGGGTGTGCCGTTAAATATGGCTGCCCCGGCAGCGGCAGAAATATTGGTGCAGAAAAATTGCTTTCCGGAGATCCTAAAGTTGCCAAAGAGGTAAAGAAAGCCGGAAAATTTAGAGGTGGAAAATTCTGATCTTAAAATCACAACCTATGAGCTACCAGTTAACCCATGCTTTTGGAACCATTGAAGCAGTTATAGATGATAACTGCAGTATGAAAAAATTTTTTAGCATTGCCAGTATGCTTGCCTCAGACCTTCATGTAGAGTTTACTGAGAAAACGGATAATACCGATACAATTGACTGGCAGTTTATTTATAAAAATCATCCGCTAAAACTTCATTACAACATTTACAACGGCGTTTCTATATGTACTGCAAACCGGGAGGATAATGATGCGGTGCATGAGCTTGCCATGCTATTGGAGCACCGTTATTTCTAATAATGCTTATCGGTCATTGTGTCGAGTATGCTTAGGTAACTTACATACCGGTCAACATGAATTTGATTGTTATTTACTGCCTCTTTTATAGCACAACCAGGCTCGTTGATGTGTACACAATTATTAAACTGGCAATCTTTCATAAGCCTCCGCATTTCAGGAAAATAATGGGCCAGTTCATTCTTTTTAATATCTACCACACCCAGTTCTCTTAAACCCGGTGTATCAATTATTTTTCCGCCAAAGGGCAAATCAAACATCTCAGCAAAAGTGGTGGTGTGTAACCCCTTACCGCTCCAGTCGCTCACCTCTTGTGTTTTTAAATCAAGGCGGGGAAAAATAGCATTAATGAAAGTTGATTTACCAACGCCGCTATGACCACTTAACAGGGTTATCTTGTTCTTCAATAGTTCTATAATTTCTTCCACACCATTATTATTTGCCAGGCTGGCGAGCATTACTGAATAACCACATTGTTCATAAATCTCTTTAATCTCTTCAAATTTGTCCATTTCCTTTTTACCGTAAACATCTGCCTTGTTAAAAACAATGATGGCAGGTATGTGGTATGCCTCCGACGATACCAGGAACCTATCGATAAATCCCTGCGATGTTTTAGGGTCTTTTAACGTAGCAAACAACATAGTCTGGTCGAGGTTGGAGCCAACTATATGATGTTGTCTTTTATTATGGGGAGAAGAACGGGCTATGTAATTTTTGCGGTCATCAATGCCTGTTATCATAGCATTGTTATCCATCTCATTTTCTTTTTCCATAGTCACAACATCACCCACAGCTATGGGGTTTGTTGAGGTCAGTCCTTCAATTTTTAGCACCCCTTTTATGCGGGCATTGTAAAAGGTACCATCATCTGCCTTAACCGAGTACCAGCTACCTGTTGATTTATAAACGAGACCTTTCATACTGAATATGGAATTTACGAATTCACATTTTTGCAACCCTTTTTAAGATTCAATTTAATGTGGAAGAACAAAAATATTTAAAGCACAAGGGTTGTAAGCATAAATTGAAGAAAGACTTTAAAAGAAGGAAGTGCAATTAATTTTCTGAAGACCACAAACCTTATGGAAATTTTTTGAAGACAGTATAGCGCAACACAATTTCTAACAGCAATAAACCAAAAGCAGCGAGCAACCAGGGTAAAAACTCTTCGGTAAAACGGTTATAGCTGGTTATTTCTATGGTTGATTTTTCGAGCTGGTTAATACTGGAGTATATTTTTTCAAGACCTTCACGATCTAAAGCATGAAAGTATTGGCCACCAGTTTCCACCGCTAAGTCTTTCAAAAGGTCTTCATTAAATTCCAATCTTTTTTTATTGTTCATTTTACCAAAAGGTGTTTCTACCTGCTCATCAATTTCCTTCTCCGATCCAACACCAATGGTATAAACTTTTATCTTGTACAGCTTGGCCATTTCCTTTGCAATATCCGGTGGAATGGTACCGCCAAAGTCAACGCCATCCGTTAAAAGGATAATGATCCTGCTTTTTGTTTTTGAATTTTTTAGCCTGTCAACACTGGTCGCCAAACCCGAACCAATTGCTGTTCCGTCCTCAGTAAGGTAACCGCTTTGTATGCGGCTTATTTGCGACAATACCGTGTTTTTATCGGTGGTTAAAGGGCATAATGTAAAGCTTTGCCGGCTAAAAATTACCACCCCGATTCTATCGCCGGCCCGGCCATTTACAAAATCGAGTGCTACGTCTTTAGATGCCTGCAGGCGATTGGGTAAAAAGTCTTTCTCCGTCATGCTGCCGCTTATGTCAAAACACAGCACAATATCTATTCCTTCGCCTTGCGTTTGCTGTTCGGTAAATTTATGTTGAGGACGGGCAAGCGCCACAATAAGGCAGCCAATAGCCAAACACCTCAACACAAAAGGAAAATGTTTTAACCACGTTCGGTTACTTCGAACCTCACTAATAAAATGGGTAGTAGTAACGATCATACTACCCTGGCGGGCCATGTTGTTTTTTCGATACCAAAAAATTAAAACAGGAATGATTACCAATAACCCCCATACATAGGGGTAAGCAAAGCTGATATGTTTAAACCAGTCGTACAGCATCAGCTTTTTTTATGGTTTGGATGAACACGATCGGTTTCGGCCGCAACTCTTTCTACCATTTGCAAGGCAACCGGTATGGACTGTTCGTTTTCAAAAGCAGGTGGCTGGTATTTGGCAAACTTAACGGTATCGGCCAAACGCAATAATTGCAGAAAAGATGTTTTAGTATCGGGGCTTACGGGTAACGACTGCAGGTGCACCATCCATTCGTCGGTGGTTTGGTGCAGCGATTTATGACGCAGTTGCAAATGAAAGAACTGCCTGGTTATATCGGTCAATTGCTGGTAATGTTGCTTTGCCCGGTTTTGTGCAAACAGGTTTTCTGTTTTCAGTTTATTTAGCTCTTGCCGGGCCCACTCAAGTGGTGAAAGGTTGCCGGTAAGCTGCGGTGCCTTTATAGCAACAGCCCTCTTTTTACGCATTAATAAAATAACCGCAATTAAAGACACCAGTGTAATTAATGCAATTAAAATTATACTTAGGTAAGATGTTTGCTGTTGTACCTCTACAATGTCTTTTATATCGTGGTAGTCCTGCAATTGGGTTACATCCACCGGCAGTACATCCAGTTCGATGGGTGGGGTGGTAAAATTTGCGTTATTACCTCCAACCAGTGTTAAGGCAGGTAATTGCCAGTGGCCGCTATCGAACGATGTTATGACAATATTTTGCTGGTAGATAGTGTTGCCCGCAATGTCAATGGTATCGATCTTACTCCGTTTTACAACCTCCAAATGACTAACAGTATCGGGCAAGTTGAACCATTGGGTAACCGCCTGGATATTGTCAGTTTTTAATAAGAGATTTATTTGTTCGCCTATCAATATTTTATCCCTGTCAACAATTGCAGTAACTGTTTGCCCAAACGAAAAATTTGTGCTGTAAAAATTTATAAAAACCAATACCAAAAACTTATATGTTGTGGTGTACTTCACTTATGCTCTTCGAATAAAAAATTGTTGTAACAGTTTTACATAATCCTCCCCGGTAGCAACCTGCATCAGGTCGGCCCCTGCTTTTCTAAAATTAACTTTAGCATCTGCCAGTACTTTTAAAAATTGTTCATGGTATTTAAAACGGGTAAAGGTATCGCTGGTATCGAGTAACATGGTTTTTCCTGTTTCGCTGTCCATTACTTGTAACAATCCTGCATTGGGCAGATTTTCATCTCTTTTGTCGTACACCTGTATACCTACAACATCGTGCCGCTTGGCAGCTACCCGTAACACATCGTGGTAACCTGCATCAGCAAAGTCGCTCAATACAAAAACAATGCTTTTATGCCTGGTAGCATTGTTCAAAAATTTTAAGGCTTTTACTATTTCGGTATGTGCCGAGTGCGGCTTAAAACTTAACAATTCTCTTACCATGTACAAAACATGGTCGCGGCCTTTTTTAGCCGGTATAAATTTTTCCACGCGGTCACTAAAAAAGATCAGTCCCACTTTATCGTTGTTGCTAACGGCCGAAAAGGCAAGCACAGCACACATTTCGGTAATCAGGTCCTTTTTGCTTTGTCTGAAGGTTCCAAACAAACTGCTGGCGCTCACATCTATCAACAGGTAAACGGTTAATTCTCTTTCTTCTTCAAAAAGCTTGCTGTAAGGATGTCCCATTCGTGCCGATACATTCCAATCAATAAACCTGGTATCATCGCCAGGCTGATATTCCCTAACTTCTTTAAACGACATACCCCTGCCTTTAAAAGCAGTATGATATTCACCGGTAAACAAGTGATTGGTAAGCCGCTTACTTGTTATCTCCAGCTCACGAACCTTTTTTAATATGTCGGCGGTAGTCATTGGAACGTTGGTCGTTGGTGGTTGGTGGTTGTTGATGGTCGTTTAATTCGTTGGTGGTTGTTGGTTGTTATTTATTGATGGTTGTTTAATTCGTTGGTAGTTGTTGGTTGCTATTTTTGAAGGTTGATTTATTCGTTGTTCGTTGGTGGTTGGTGGTTGTTATTTATTGAAAGTTGTTGGTTTGTAGATGGTGGTTGGTTGCTCAGGGTCATTTTAGATCCGTTCTTATTTCATAACTTTTTATTAAGCCATATAATAATTTGAGTGATCTCTCCAATGGAAGTAACAATTTTTCAAAATAATTCTTCGAAATAATATTTGCCATCAAACCAATATTTATCAAAGTTTCCAGTTCATATATTGATCCTCTTGCAACATAAAAAAATTGCAGGGTATCTTTTTTGTATTGCCTACCCAAGCCTTCCGCAATATTAGTTGGTATCGAAACTGCGGAACGTCTTATTTGCGATGTTAGCCCATATAATTCTTCTTTAGGAAATTGTTTGGTAAGCAAATAAATTTCCCGAACAAGTTCCATCGATACTTTCCATGCATCTAGGGTTTTATAATTTGACATAGTGGTTATTTTTCATTCAAATTACTACTCAACTATGAAATTTTAACATGTCCCCTAATCATTGTTAAAAAGAACCATTACACTACAATAAAGCATTAATAAAAAAAAATCTTCGTTTTACAACTAATATTTTCTAAACAACGAACAACCATCAACGAACAACTTTGCATTCGTCATCAGTCATCTATCATCTTTTCTCTACGGCACCTGAATAGTTGCCAATATTTCATCTACCAGTTTTTCGCTGGTAATGTTTTCGGCTTCGGCTTCGTAGGTAAGGCCAATTCTGTGGCGTAATACATCCTTGGCAATTGCTTTAACATCGTCGGGAATAACAAAGCCACGCTTGTTCATAAACGCATGGGTTTTTGCTGCCAAAGCCAGGTTAATACTTGCCCTGGGCGATCCGCCATAACTTAGTAAGGGTTTCAATTTTTCTAATCTGTATTGCTCAGGATATCTTGTGGCAAAAACAATATCGATGATGTACTGCTCCACTTTATCATCCATATAAATTTGCTTTACCAGGTTTCTTCCATTTATAATTTCGTTTATACTTACTACCTGGTTGATTACTGGTAATGGCTGGCCCTGCACCTGCTGCCTGATGATGGCCTGTTCTTCGTCGCGGTTCGGGTAACCAACCACCACTTTCAACATAAACCTGTCAACCTGCGCTTCAGGCAATGCATACGTTCCTTCCTGTTCCAATGGGTTTTGGGTAGCCAAAACCAAAAAGGGCTCATCCAGCTTATGCGTTTCTTCGCCTATGGTTACCTGCCTTTCCTGCATGGCTTCCAACAAGGCACTTTGTACTTTTGCAGGGGCCCTGTTTATTTCATCGGCTAATATAAAATTGGCAAAAATGGGACCCTTACGTATTAAAAACTCGTTGCGTTGCTGGTTGTAAATCATGGTACCTACCACGTCGGCAGGCAATAAATCGGGAGTAAATTGTATGCGGCTAAATTTAGCATGTATGGCTTGTGCCAGCGATTTTATTGTAAGCGTTTTAGCAAGGCCGGGTACCCCCTCCAACAAAACGTGGCCATTACTTAATAAGCCAATCAGTAACCGGTCAACCATATACAACTGACCAACCACCACTTTGCTTAACTCGGAGCGTAAGCGATCAACAAATAATGCAGCATGCTGAATTTTTTCGTTTATGATCCTGATATCTTCTGCCGTTTGCATTTAAAAATTTTAGGGGGTGAAAATAAAACCAAGGCCATGAAATTTCATGGCCTTTATTCTAAATTTTTATATAAACTGTTAATTTAAGTAAGTGTACTCCGTTGGTTATAGCGCTGTTCATCATTTTTTACTTTGTTCCAATACTTCCTTTTTACAATAAGCATTCCAAAACTTTCGCCGTTTTCTTTATTGATATGTTTGTGGTGCATTTTGTGTGCCCACCTTACCACCCGAATGAACGTATTGTTGCTACGTGTAAAAATTTTGAAGCGTTGGTGAATAATAATATCGTGAATAAAAAAATACGCCAGCCCGTATGCCGCAATTCCGGCCCCGATACTCACAATAACATAGGCACCATTCATGCTGCCCAGCATAATGCATAACCAGCTTGGAACAGCAAAAATCAGGAAGAAAGCGTCGTTTTTTTCGAAGAAACCAGGGCTCTTGCGGTGATGATCTTCGTGCAAATACCACAACCATTTATGCATAATATATTTATGCAT
>JAJAYD010000186.1 GCA_026786345.1 Chitinophagaceae bacterium | reverse complement strand
CACAACGACCAACCGTCAACGACCAACGATTTTTAAAAGCGTATCGGGGTCTCCAAATTTACCCTGGTTGTAATCTTCATAAGCCTGCATAATTTCCTGTTGGGTATTCATAACAAAGGGACCCATGGCTACAAAAGGCTCATGAAAGGGTGTGGCATGGCCAAATAAAATTATTGCATCGGTCAGGGCTTTCATTTCAATCATCTTACCATCCTGGTTAAATTCCACCAGGTGATGCATGTCAGTCTTTTCGCCGTTAATCATCAGTTCGCCTTTAACTATGTACAGAAAAATAGTTTTACCCGGCTCAACTGAAAAGGTATGGTGGCTATTGGTTGAAAAATTAATACGTGCAAGGTGTATATCAGTCAATGGCTTTATTGGCCCGGTAACGCCATCCCATATACCCGAGATAACCTGTGCAGTCACCTTGCCTTCGTTATAAGTTGCAACGGGAATCTCATCTTTTTGCAAACCTTTGTACGCAGGTGCAGTCATTTTATGTTTTGCAGGCAGATTAACCCATAACTGCAATATTTCAAGGGGTCCTCCATTTACTTTAAACGCTTCGCTTGAAATTTCAGCATGTACCAATCCACTGCCGGCGGTCATCCATTGTACGCCTCCTTCTTTGATAATACTGCCAGCACCGCTACTGTCTTTGTGTATCAGGTCTCCTTTTAAAATAAAGGTTACCGTTTCAAACCCCCTGTGTGGATGAGGGCCAAAAGGCAGACCATGGTTGTTAGGCGGGTACTCCTGGTAACCGTGATGATTCAAAAAAATGAACGGATCAAGCTGGTTCATACTTACTGCACTTGTAGGCATGGCTCTATAAGTTACCAGGTCGGCTATTGGTTCGTAAACAGCCTTGTGATTGTGCTTAATCATTTTCATATTGAACAATTTTATGGTCTGAATTGACCTCTAATTTATTTAAAAAACGGCAAAGGTCGTACCGCTAAAAATAGGATATACTGTACAAGGGTTAAAAAAGTGATTTGTTTTTTTGAGCCAGACTAAATTGCTACTATAAAGCTGCCGTTGCCACAGTCAATCCCGCCCTTGCGGGGTAGACTGTGGCAACCTGGGATGCTATAAAAAACCGTAGCTGGTATCCAAATAAATCGCTTTTAAACAGCCACTTAGAGAAGTATAGCAATTTTGCTGTAAACTAAATTTATAAGAAACTCCGTTGGCAGGGGATTGAAAAATAACTCAACTGGATGAAAACACTCCTTATCCCATCATATCATCTGCCGAAGGACCATACATGCCCGGTACCGGAATATCTAACAGGCGCAGGTAAACCGATAGCTGACCCCTGTGGTGTACAATGTGATTCAATACCAGCCCTCTTACAACGCCTATGCGTTGCATTCTTAAATATATTTCTTCACCATTACGTAGTGTCCATGCACCCGTTAAATTTTCATCAGTTGCTTCACTTAAAGCCGCCACACCGTTTTGCATGTTTTCATCAAAGGCTTTCATAATTGCATCACGTTCTTCCAGGGGTTGCGGAGCAGCATATTCCGATGCAAAATCAAGTTCATCCTGTTTAATGGTTTGTACCAGCCACCCGGCTATCTCGGCAATATGTGCGCCCAACCTGCCCAGTGTCATCGATTTCTCGTGGGGCTGCCAGCCTAATTTTTCATAAGGTATCATCTCCAGCATTTTACGGGTGCCGGCCGCTTCGTGCAACAATTCTTCTACTAATGGTTCATTTAAAAGCATATACTAAGTTTGCATAAATATATAGCCAAAAATACAGATTGATTTATTTGCTGTTTCCATTTAATACGATGCTTAACTTTAATAATATGCACCCTGAGAGATTTTTAAAACATTTGATTAAGCCGATATTTAACACCCTGCGAACCCGGCAAATCCTTAATGTAAACCCAACCAAACAACCCGTTCAACACGAGGCCGCAAGTATTAAAATTTGCGTGTACGATTATAATAACAATTCAATTAAAGAAATAGAATTAGAGGAGGTTGGCCACCTAATTGAATTTAAGAAGAACAACAATGTAAGCTGGATAAATATTGATGGTTTGAAGAAATCAAAAATAGAGGAAATATGTAGCGAATTTAATATTCACCCCCTGATAGTTGAAGATATTTTGAGCAAAGGACAGCGGCCCAAAATGGATGAGATTGACAACATTCAATATTGCCTGCTCAACATGTTATATTTTAATGACGAGCATTGTTCGGTTGAGGTTGAGCAAATAAGCATTGTGCTTGGGGTAAACTTTGTCATCACATTTCAGGAAGATCCTGAGCGGGATGTATTTAATGTTTTAAGAGAGAAATTAAAAATTCAACAAACTAAATTGCGGCAGAAGGGAGCAGATTACCTATGCTATTCGTTGCTGGATTTAATTGTGGACCATTACTATGTTGTAATGGAAAAGCTGGGCGAAAAAATTGAATTGCTGGAGGAAGAGATCATTAAAAGTGCCGATGTGCATTCGCTGGCTCGCATCAACAATTTTAGAAAAGAGTTTATTGTTTTACGGCGCAATGTAATCCCCGTACGCGACCTGGTTAATGGCTTTATTAAAAGTGAAAGCAATCTGTTAGACGAATCGGTTAAGAAATATTTTAAGGATATATACGACCACATTATCCAGGCCAACGATCTTGTAGACAACTACAGGGATATGGTTAACAACCTGCAGGAATTATACATAAGCAAGGTTAACTTAAAGTTGAACGAAGTGATGAAAGTAATAGCAGTGGTTACCTGTTTTCTGGCACCGGCTACGGTTATTGGGGGCATCTTTGGAATGAACTTCGAAGTAATTCCCTTTGCGCATTCGCATTGGGCATTTTATTTTACCGTGTTCTTTATGTTGGTAATAGTACCGGTATCCATGTTCATTATATTTAAAAAACGTAAATGGTTTTAATGGCTTTGCTTTTAACACACCGGTATTTTAAAACAATCGACGGTTAACTTTACAAAAAATGTATGGCCTGGATCATTCTTATAATTGCCGGCTTGTTTGAAGTTGGTTTTACCACCTGTCTAAAACTATCGAACAACTTTACCAACCTGCCCTGGTCTACAGGTTTTTTTATATCAATTACCTTAAGTTTTTTATTGTTGAATAAAGCCATTCAAACCATTCCCATTGGTACGGCTTATGCAGTATGGACAGGCATCGGCGCTGTGGGTACAGCTATCATGGGCATTTGGTTATATAAAGAACCATCCGATTTCTGGCGATTGTTTTTTATCTTTTTATTAATCGGTTCTATTG
>JAJAYD010000185.1 GCA_026786345.1 Chitinophagaceae bacterium | reverse complement strand
CGATACAAAGGCCGGAATTTTAGCGCGTTCCAACATATCGCATAGGGGACTAAAAAATGGGAAGGACTTTAATGGCAAAGGGGAGGACCTTGTTATTACAGGATTGCAGGCAACCGGAAGCATGGAAGCTTTAAATATTGCTATTGATAAAGCAAGTATTGCAAAGCTGAAAATTGAGCTGGAACAAAAACACGACAATGGAAAGAGTACAGGCAACAAACAAACCTCAACGCCAATATTAAATGGCTGGATCAAAAGTTTTTCAATTGCCAATATTGCTGCCGGAGATGTGGCCGTAAATATGTACGCGCCTGCTGAAAAAAAGCAGGTTTTTTCTTTTAATAAAAATGCCCTGGTCATAAGCAATTTTAAGCTGGATACAACCGCCACAATGGACGGTTCATTATTAAAGACGGCTGAGGATGTTGTGTTGAAAAATGACCTCATAACCTTTAAAAGCAAAGACAACCTGTATACATATGCATGCAAAGGACTAACTGTACGACTGAGAGGCAAAAGTATTTCGCTTAAAGAATTTGCCATACAGCCCATGCTGGCCGAACAGGCTTTTGCCAATAAAGCTGTAGTGCAAAAAGACCGGTACGACGTGCAGGTAAGAAACATAACATTAACAGGCGTTGACTTTGAGAAAGCATTAAATGGAGGATTGTCGGTAGATAAAATAACAGCCAGTAACAACTCACTAAAAATCTATCGGGATATTTCCAAGCCACTGGACAGCATTTCTAAAGTGGGCAATTCGCCTCACCAACTTTTGTATAAATTAAAATTGCCGGTTGCAATTTATAAACTGATCGCCACCAACACCCTCATTCAATTTAAAGAAAGGAACGGTTTGAGCGACACAAGTGGCAGCATAAGCTTTGCTAACAGTGTCATACAAATAGACAATATAATTAACCATGTTAAACCGGGTAAGAGCATTATGAATTTTAATATGTCGGGCAAATTTATTGGGCAGGTGCCTGTTGATGTAAATATCAGGTTTTACCTGGATCGGTTTAGAGACGGTTATACAGAGATAGCAGTAAAATCCGCTCACCACTTTAACGGTACAATTTTGAACAAAAGTATTGAACCAATGGGGCTGGTAAGAATTGACAGAGGTAATATCTACAGTTTAGACGCCAACCTAACAACCGATAACTATTACGCAAGGGGTAAGTTTACCATGCAATACGACGACTTAAAACTAACCTTGCTTAAAAGAAAAAAGCAATCGGGCAATTTTAAGAAGAGAGATATACTAAGCCTAATTGCCAATGTAGTAGTTAAGAATAGCAATCCTAAAAATGGCAACCTTAGAACGGCTAATGTTAATTTCCGCAGAAATGATTACAAATCTTTTTTTAACATGATTTGGAAGTTTGCCTTTACAGCAATAAAAGATGTGATGGGAGCAAAGCTGTAATAAAAAAAGGCATGCCTGAATGCATGCCCCGGACGTTCTGCTATTAAACTTTGACTATGCCTCCGCCTTCGTCACTTTCTTTTCAAACGAATCTACTTGTTGCATAAATTCTGAAACCTTTGCGTCTGCATACGGACCATAAGCATCTACCAATGTTCCTTTTAATCCATCGTTGGTTTCAATCACATACATTATGGTATTGTCGTTGGGATCCGACTGACCCTCGAACCTGAAGAAATTTTTGACATGTATCTCTCCGGGATTATAGATTTTTTCGGTCTTTAAAGACTTTAAACCCGTGTTTACAACTTTAAAGTCATCAGTGTAACCATCAAGAACCATCTTGTTAACGCAGAGGGCCAAAGAGTTCATATGGGGAACCTCATCGTTGTTTACCATATAATCTTTTTCATCTTCCATAAAATTTAGTTTAATGTTCTTTTATGTTGTTTGATGTAAACATTTTTTTCATGGGCTGTTCAACAAACCTTAATTAAAGTAAAACAGGACAAATGAACGGTTTCACTTGTCCTGTTTTGAAATGAAATTTTTCGTAGGTTAACTTACTTTCTCCTGTACATCACGATAATTTCTTATCACGTCGTGCGAAGTTTTAAGTTCACTTTTTTGATTGGCAATCAACTGGCGGATCTCTGTGGTCATGTACGAATCTGATTCCAAGGCTAATTCATAGGCCTTCTGCGCTACATCTTCGCCAAATTCGCAATTTTCTAAAACACTTTTTTTGCTGTGTCCACTAACTGCAGCTTTAAGATCCATCCATACGCGGTATACTTTTCCTGAAAGCGTGGTGTTGGTGGTTGCATCTTCGCCTAAACGGGCAACTTCCTGTGTCAATTCATTTACGTACTTCATACTTTGGTCGGCCATCTGCCTGCAGATTGCTTTAAGATCAACGTCCGTATCTTTTGTTTCTTCCATTGCTGTTTGGTAGCCTTCGACACGGTCGTTATTAATTTTAATCAGGTCGTTTAATACACTTGCAAGTTCATCTTGGTTTGCCATGGTTATATTTTTTGGTTTTTAATAAATGTGTAAGTATCTATAAAAAAAACGTTCCACTCGCCCACTGGTTGTATTACATAATATTAGTTGTCGGTGGGTATTTTATTCCCCGCGTAAAATCTATGGTAAAACTCAATTTGTAATTTGTTCGTCATGTTGCAAATAAAAACATCGAAAATATTCTTGCATCTACTTGTTATTGCGTACTGTATTTTTTGGCATGTGTTTTTGATAAATTTATAAAAACTTAAAAGATGAGAAGAATTATAATGGCCTTGATTTTAACCGGTATAGCTACGGCAAGTGTTTCGGCGCAAAGTATGGGTACAAGTTATAAGACAGCCCTGGGCGTTAAAGTTTGGGATGGTGCGGGCATAACGCTAAAGCATTTTACCGATGCCAGTAAAGCCTTTGAGTTTATAGGATATTTTTATAGGGAAGGGGCACGCATAACAGGCTTATACGAAATACACGGACCCATTAGCGGAGCACCCGGATTGAAGTGGTACATAGGCCCCGGAGCACATGTTGGTTTTTACGATAAAAAATATGGTGATAAAGCCTTCGCCGGAATTGATGGTGTATTAGGACTTGATTTAAAAGTAAAGAATGCCCCTCTAAACTTTTCTATAGACTGGCAACCTTCGTTTGAGTTTGGTGATAACAGGGGTTTTGTTGGAAGTTGGGGCGGCCTGGGAATTAGGTACACGTTTTAGAAAATTAAAAATTAAAAATTAAAAAGTAAAAATTAAAAAGTAAAAAGAAATAGGTGTTAGTGGGAATAGGTGTTAGTGGGTAATACTTTAAATTATATGTAGAAAGTAATATTGTACGCATTTTGTTTGCCCACGTAGTCGGTTAGTTTGGTAGTAGAGAATAAACACTAAAAGTTAGTTCCCGCAAATCGGAATTTACATAACACAAGGATGTTGTTAGCAGGTATAATGTCTGATCCACTTGTTTGGTATAAATGATTAGAGGGTACAGGTAATTAATAAAAGATATAAGGAATATAAGGGTCCGGTTTTTAATTCAGGAATCGGTACTTTAAAGGTTTTACTGAAATAGAATTTGGAGCGGGCAATTCGTAAAAATTTAAAACTACAGTTTAAAAAATCTAATTGTTTTCAACGCTCCTTCTCTGTTATAAGATGACAACAAGAAGGTTCCCTTTGATAATGAAGAAAGATCTAAAGAAACATTATTGCTGCCTTTTGCAAGAGAAACGGCTTTATTTAAGACTACAATTCCATGTGTGCTGGTTATAAAAATCCTTGCTTTATCTACTGAGGCTGAGGATATGTTGATTTGGGCACCAGAGGTAACAATAGTTGGGTTCATAGAAGTAATCTCAAAACCTTTTGATTTACCAAAAACGGCAATCGCTTTTGACGCTGAAAAATTGCCATCCAAATCACCCACTTTTAAACGATAGAATACTTTACCATTAGCTGCTCTGTCTTCATAGTTAAAAGGCTGTTTGCAACGCAACCTGTCTGCCTGAAAAGTATTTATAGTTGAGTAAGTAATGCCATCGGTTGAGCGCTCCACTAAGAATTTGGCATATTGCAGGTAGCACACAACACTCCAATGCAGATTTGTAATATTGGCTGATTGTGATGCATCAAAGGAATTCACACGTACAGGGGTACTATCCTCAGTAATAGCCTGGCTTTTAGCAAAAACTGCGTACAATAAAAACAGAAGTAAAAATAATTTTTTTTTATTGTCTGTAGTGCTTTTCAAATCAACACTAAAATTAATCATTTTATTGTTGTCGAAAATTTATCAATAATTAAAAAAATTTGCTTTTATTCAGTAATTACACTTAAAACAAAGTCAAGTGATGAACCTCTTAAGTCGTAGGGAACATTCTTTTTCTTGATGTGTTCAAAGGTCAAAAAAAGCCGGGTAAAAAGCAAGTACCATAACCTACCAATGTCTTTTGCTGCGGCAAGCCGAAGGTGACGATATCAAGCCTTTGTGTTGGCTTTGCATCCGAAAGCTGAAGCCAAATTGGTCAAAAGAATTACCCGACGTAAAAGTGTGTCCTTAAAAAATCGGGATTTACATAACACAACGATGTTCAATTGAAAATACAAAAGCTGGTAGCCAAAAAATGGTCTTAAATAAGCGACATCTACTGAGGAAGTAGTGCGTTTCTTTTTAATATCACCATTAACCTTTCCCGTCTCACCTTCGACTATTCACGTTTGACGTTTGACGTTTCACCCCTCACCCCTTCACTAAAATGGATAGCCAATTGCAAGGTTAAACACAAGGTTGTCTCTTACCCAGGGGAAGTTGATTTTGTTAGTAACCCAGCGCTGTCCTTCGGGCAGATAGGGAATTCTTAAAGGCACAGCCACATCGAGGCGCAACAGCAAAATGGTTACATCAATTCTAAATCCTACACCGGCACCTACAGCCAATTCTTTTAAGAAATCTTTACTAAACTTACCACCCGGTTGATTGGGATCATTATTATATAACCAGATATTACCGGCATCCACAAAGAAAGCTGTACTGAACATGTTGTTTAACGGAACTCTTAATTCAGAGTTTAACTCCAGCTTAATATCCCCGGTCATATCAGCAAACAATTGCCTGGCACTGGTGCGCTGTCCGCCATTGAACTTGCCCGGGCCTAATGAACGGCTTCTAAAGGCACGAAGGCTATTATTTCCGCCAATAAAAAATTGTTTGCTATAGGGTATAATGCTTGAGTTGCCATAAGGGTAACCAAAACCAATTATTATGCGGTTTGCCAATTGATTTCGAAGACCTATTTTTCTGTAATACCTGAAGTCGGCTTCGGTCTTTATATATTGAGAAAAGGGTACCCCAAAAATTCGGGCTGTGTCGCCCTTACTTACATTACCCTTTGCAATTAAACCTGCCACGTTGCCCGACAAGTCTAACAAGCCATTGAAATAAATTCCTGAAGCGTACTTCTCTTTATCAACAAGCTGGTTGTAGTTATAATTGTAATTGGATCCTACAATAAACTGCTCCTCAATAGCCCGTTTAAGTAAAGGTTTTTGGGCAATGGATTTCTGGTATTCGGTAGTAACATTCAGCGGTTGAACATAATTGATGGATATTAAATTTAGTTCGTGCTCATTGCGAATATTCTCTTTCCATACATAACCAAACTCTCCCCTAAACGAGTTAAGTGTAAATAATTTCTGGCGGGCCAATACATCATAACCAAGTTTAACACTGGTGCGGGGCACATAGGATCCTTCGGTATTGAGCCTGAAAATAGGTACCAAAAAGCGTGGAGTGGTAAGGTTTGCTTCTGCACCATAGCGAAGCGTGTTGTACCCGCTAAACTGGCCACTGTATTGTATCTCTGTACCAAAGTAAGTGCTTATGGTAAGCAGCTCCGCACCTTTAAATGTGTTGCGGTTGCGCCACTTTAAAGTAAGCTCAGACCCCGTTACGTTATTTGATTTTGTTAAGCCACCAATCTCTGCACTGATTGATTTTTTTGGTAAGGGCGTTAAGTAATAAAAGGCATCCAGTTTAAAGCTGTCGGACAATACTTCAAACCTGTTTTTTACAAACTTGAAAGTACCCAGGTTAATTAAACGTGATAGCGTAACATTATGATCGGTGCGGCTGTAAAGATCCTCAGGCGAAAACATCATTACCCTGTCGAACACCTGTGGCTTGAATGTTCGTTTATGGTCAATCACATTATATCCTCTGAACGACACGGTATCTCCATACAGCGTATCAATATTTGCAGAGTTTAAACTGTAGTTACCGTAGATGTATACATCGTTGATGCGATACTTCATTTTGGCAGCCATTGGAACATCGGGCTTAAATTTTACGTAGAGGTTAACCAGGTTGTTTCCAATGGTGCTATCAACAAAAATGATTAGCTGTTCGGGGTTAAAAAAGTAGTAACCTTTCTCTTTTAAATCTGCATCTATCCGTAGCCTTTCGCCTTTAATTACATCAAGATTAAAGGTGTTGCCTTTTTTAAGTAACGATTTTGAAGCCGAGGCATTGATAGACTTGTTGATGGCGCCGCTATCCGGCGGAAAAACTACATCGTTAATGTGGTATTGTGGGCCTGTTTTAACCGTGTAAGTGGCGTGTGCTTTCTTATTGTTGATGGTTGTATCGCCTATTACATTGGCATGAAAAAACCCCTTATTCTCCAGTGTATTGGTTAATATAGAAACGTTGTTGTCCAGGCTAAGCTGGCTTAGTAACACCGGAGGTTCACCGCTTTTCTTCAAAAATTTATTAATGCCTTTATTGCCTTTGCCTGCCAGGTTATAAATATGTAGTTTGAAGGGTATGCCCAATAACTTTGAGTTGGGCTTTGGGCGTGTAAGGCCCTGCAAGGTGCTTTTGATAACTTTATTTTCTTTGGTCTCAGCTTCGGAGCTTTCCATTTTTATGGTGGCACCTGTATAAAGAGCATCACCTTTAGGAACGTTTTTGGTAATGTTACAGCCCGGCCCAACGCTTACTACAAACAGCCCAACCAAAGCGTACGCCAATATATTTTGATAAATTTTTTTAGTCATCGTTTGGTTCATTGTTCACAATGGGAATGTTTCTTCTGTTATCTGCCGAATCCTTCACGGGTTCAAATACAACACCGCTTTCTTTATGGGTGGTTGGGCCGTCGGGTATAAAGGTTGTATTGGTTTTTTTTAATGAATCTTCCGCTTGTTTCATGGAACGCTTTTGCACTCTTCTTTCTTTACCATAATGTAGAATTTCTTTAAACTTATTATAATCTACAGTTAAAATAAACCGAAGGCCGGTTTCCAAAACCACCCCTTCAACAATAGCATCATAATTGTTTTTTCTATATCCCCGCAGCATATACCTTCCATCTTTTGTAAGCAGGTAATCAACCGATACATTACCTATTACTCCACTGGTAGCCTGGTTGGATTGTTTAGGACCTTCCAATTCAAAATTGCTTCCTACGCTAACCCGTAGCCTGTCGTTTAGCAAACGTTTTGAAAGGTTCACGTTGAAGTCTGTACGATTGGCTAATTGCCCGGTAGTGTAGTCTTCGGTAGAGTTTATATCGAAGTTAATCTCAACACCGGCAACAAGATCTGTAGCCAGTTTATTCAATTGTTCTGTAAGCAGGCGGCTAACACTCTGGCGTGCATACACACCTGCATTAAATCCGCCGCCACTACTTTCAAAAGGATTTTCGCCAACAAACCTGTTTAATAGCAACAGGGCAAATACCTGCTTATTCAACTCTGAGGGTTGCGACTTAAGTTGGGCAAGGCGGGTCTCCACTGTGCTGATTACTTCGTTTGATACCCTTAAATTTCTTTCTTTGGGCAGTACAATGTCGAAGGTCAAAATAGGTTGCATCAGCTCGCCGGTTACATTCAGTAAGACCTCGAACGGAAGTTTCTGCATGTAAATATTTTTGCTTGCAGTTGCTACCTGGTCCCCTACCAAATCAAGTGGAGCAGTGTTGGCTACATACACGGCAGTTACATTCAGGTTGCCGGTTGTTGGCTCACCGGTCCAGGTTATCTTACCACCTTTTTGTATGTCAAATTTGCGTCTTAAAAAGTTGAATGAAAGCTCATAGCCACCCTGTTCAATCTCGTAGGTACCAGTCAATGTAATTTTTCCACTTGGGTCGATTCCACCGGTTAATAAGCCTTCGCCTTTCATGTTAAGAAAGTCGCCATTGGCCTCGTCAATAATGATATTGAATGTGGCCGCTTTTGAAATTTCGATGTTGGTAGAAATATCAAAACCTACCAATTGGCTCTTGTTAAACGAGGAATCGTACGCTGATTTTATTGTAGCCAGAAAGAGTGAATCGTTCTCCGGTGCATCCATGTCCACAAACTCAATTACCCCTTTTCTATCCACCAGTCCGGGCTCAACCTGTGGTATTACCATCGATAAATTGGTCTTCTCATTTACTCGAATGCTGCCATCAACCACAGGTGACGTTTCAGTACCCCTTATGTTGAGTGAGCTGGTAAAGTATAGCTGACCATAATAAAGCCGGTTGTTCAATTTGGTGCTGTTGATGGCCCTGAAATCATTGGCTTTAACAGTCATATCAAACTTGTAGTTGATAAAGTTTTTTGTATATGCTGCGCCATCAAATACAAGGGTATTGTTGGCCGAATCTTTAATGGTAAAGGTATTCAGCTTAATGCCTTCATTGTCTACTTTAATAGCTTCATCATCTATTTTAAACTGGCTGTTAAGCATGGTAACAACAAAGTCTGCCTGGTTAAACGAGATGCCGCCATCAATTTTAGGAGCGGCTGCTGAGCCGTTGATATCTACTTTTCCTGACAGGTAACCGCTGGCATTCGATAGCATCCCCATGCTGGGTCCTTCCAAAGTTTTTAGTTCAATCTTTTTTATGTCGAGAAGAAAATTAAGGTTACTGTTGTCAGCAGGCTTCATGTAGTAATTACCTGTCAGGCTAACATCGTTGCCATTGCCTGTAAGGGTAATATTGGTAGCAAAAACATTCGGTGTGGCGTTGTTCACTTTAGCAGCCAGGTTACCAATGGTGTCTTTGTTTATAGCCAGGTTCGATACCGTCAGGTCCGTTGTGAAATTGGGTTGGGTTTGAAGATTTTTCAGCAACACATTTCCATTGATGGTTCCATTGGCCAAAAGTGAATCGGTTTGAACAAAAGCGGTTAGCGTAGATATTTCGAAGTTGTTGAAGCGTACTTCCAATGGGCTGTTGGCCTG
Source organism: Chitinophagaceae bacterium (assembly GCA_026786345.1). GTDB lineage: Bacteria > Bacteroidota > Bacteroidia > Chitinophagales > Chitinophagaceae > Segetibacter. The sequence goes on along the minus strand of JAJAYD010000185.1, from coordinate 2,417 downwards.
CGCAGTGGTACTGTTAATGATTAACTGCTGGTTATTCCTGCTTAGGGCAAAATTTGAGGCATTTACAATGTTGGTTCCAAACCTAATGATGTTGTCAGGCGAGATGGTCCATTTGTCATAATTAAGCATCAGGCTATCCGGCTTTAATTTTAAAGCGTACTCCGTGTTATTAATCTGAGAAAGCAAGCCCTGCAAATGGTATTTATTGGTGGCTGTTTTGTCTTTTATCAACAGACCAAAATCGATTGTATTGTTAGCAAGTGTTGCACCCAGTTGTGTTTGATACAATACAAAGCTGGTACCGCTGTTTAATTGTTCTACAGTGGTAATGATACCTAAGCCATTTGTACCCGTATTGGCTACAAGCTGCAGATTTTGAACCTTGTTAGTACCCATAATAATATTGGGAGCGTTCAACTTTGCCGACATACCTCCGGAATTAGAAAAGTTTGCATTCAATATTACAGAGTCAAGGCGGGTAAGCGTTGGTACAAAAGCCCGCAATGTTGGATGGTCAATAACAGATGCATTGATGGTGAAATTATATGGATCAACATATACCGGTTTAGAAGAAGTGTTAATTGCATAATAGGGCTGAATGGTTTGAATCATGATATCGCCCAATTGCTGCAATTTGTAAGTACCTCTGATATTAGCATTAATAAAATCGGTTTTTAAACCGATTACCTGCATATTATTTTCATAGGTAGCCAGCAGCGATATAGTATCCATAGCTACCCGCTGGTTATTCATTACTAAAAGTGAATTGGTAATGAAGGCTTCTCCCTGTAAAGCATCCAGGTTAAGCGTTGGAAACCTGGCTTCAATTTTACCACGGTAAACAATTGCATCAGGTGTAAGGTGAAGGGGTTGTGTTTTGATGCTGTCAATTTCGGCCACCAGGTTAAAGCCCGGTAATTCGTTGCCCATAAAGCCTTCGGCTTGTAGAGCCAGGTGGATGTTGGGATCTTTTATAGTTGCGTTTGCAGTAACGTGTTGGTTGGCTATTGCCCCATTAAATTGTAAGTTGTTATAGTTATAGTTTTTAATAACCGCCGATACTATGTTTCCTTTTACAATGGCATTGGCTTTTTCAGGATCATACCCACGACCACTAACAACCGCATTTGCAGTAATGGTTCCAACCATTGCAGGGTTTTTAATAATAGCGCCAACATTTAATCTGTTGGTAGAAATAGTAGCATTGTATTTTGCATTGTTGGGGTTGGCTGCATTGCTTATGGTGCCTCTAAGTTTAGCGCCACCAAACGAGCTGTTAAGTGTAAGGTCTGTTACAGCTTGTTGCGCATTGCCCTTTATGTTGCCAGACAAAGCCATGTTCTCCGGCAAGGTAATGGTAGGTGGAATGGTGTTGGGTGGTACAAATGATAAGATATCGGAACGAACTGTTGAGAAATTCCGGATACTCAGGTTGGCCGATACATTGTTAGGATCGGGTAATCCATACAGGGTTCCTGAAACATCGATGTTGGTTTTTTGAAGTCCCCTGAATTTAAAGTGATCTATGTTGAGACGTGATACACTACCGGTTATTTTACTGTCAACATAAATAATGGCAGATGGATTTTTAAATGCCGGTTGGGCGCCAAGCTCAGGCATAAAGGTTAAGATGTCTTTCACCTGTATTCTGCTGTTTACAATGTCAACGTCCATTTCTATTAAACCCGGATTTTTTTGAATAGCTGCAAGCGAAGGGTATTTTATTAAAGCCTTTCTTTTTATTTCGGAACCCGGTGTTTGCACTAACAGGTCTTCCAGCAAAACGCCCTTATTGTTATAGGCAAATTTGGTTTGAAGGTTATTAAGAACAAAGCCGCTTTTCTCCCGCATGCTGCCTTTTTTAACCTGGCCCGAAATGGTATCGTTATGAAAATAGAAATCCTGTAAATGGAAAGTAAGCGGGTTGATGTCAAGGTGACCAAAATCCATTCCGCTGCTTAAGCGGGGCATAGTGTTGTCATCAAACTTCAGTGCATTTTCGTCGAGTATAATATTGTTTACACTAATCTTCCAGGGAAATACCCCGGCAACTTCATTACTGTTTTCGTCTGTTAGCTTTACTACGGCTTTGTCTGCACCTTTACCACCACTCTTACCCATACTTACTATAGCCTTGAGGCGTTTAATATTTACCTCATTAAGAATAATGGAGCCGGTTTGCAGGTCTATATTTTTTGGCAGTATGGTAAGATTAGCAACACTAAATTTACCAGCCAGGTTGCTTACCTCGTTGGTATAATCTATATCTATATTGCTTAGCCTTGTTTCTTTATTGACAAAGTGTAAAAAGGCAGGCGCTTCGAGTCCTTTGGTCGAATCAGGATTGATAACAACGGCCGTTATTTCAATAGGTTTGGTTTGTTTTATTACGCCCCGCAAACCATTTACCGTTATAT
>JAJAYD010000184.1 GCA_026786345.1 Chitinophagaceae bacterium | reverse complement strand
GCTGTTTGTATAATAAAACATCAATTTTTAGACAGCTTGTTAAAGACTGTCTAAAAATGAAAATTCAGGAATACGATAACACAGTTTGTCCAGCCAGGGCGCATAGATGACAAGTTAAGGATATTAAAAACACCATTTACCAGGTCAAATTAAAGGTTACCCTTTACGTGGGCTGCATAACCTGTCTGTAGCTTTACAGATACATCAAAGTAAAACCTGCCCCAGCGGGGCAGCCCAACAAGCCCGGTAATTAAAGAAGGTTGCCCCGCTGGGGCAAAGGCGGTATGTGTTATATTTTCTACAGATAGGTTACGCCTCTGGCGTAAAAATGCCAACGCATAAATACGCCTGGAACGCTTGCAACATAAAAAGTCATTTTTTACCAAAGTTATTTTTAAAAAGTAAGTACAAGTTTAGTTGTTGATGAAAGTTGTATTGATAAAGCATGTGAGTTTGCGGCGATGGATGAACCAGGCTCTTTTTCGATGATAATAACAAAAACCTCATGGATCCGAATAATAGCCATATTTTGAGCCCCAGGGGCATAGAAATAAAAATCATCTATTTCGTTGCTTATTTACCAAAAATGATATTTTTGCACCCGTAACTAAACTTTATAACAATGTCAGACATCGCAACAAGAGTTAAAAAAATAATTGTTGACAAGCTAGGAGTAGACGAAGCAGAGGTAACTAATGAAGCTTCTTTTACCAATGACCTCGGCGCAGATTCTTTAGATACCGTGGAGCTAATCATGGAATTCGAAAAGGAATTTAATATTTCTATACCTGACGAGCAGGCAGAAACTATTACTACAGTAGGACAGGCTGTTTCCTACCTGGAGGAGCATGCTAAATAATTGACAAAACATTTTTTGGCAATAATTTTAATCCGCCTTACAAAAGCGTTCGAGCTTGTGTAGGCGGATTTTATCCCTTAAATCATTTCAGGCAAGCCGTATGCAATTTAAACGAGTTGTTGTAACTGGTATTGGTGCTTTAACCCCTTTAGGTAACAATCTTGAAGACTATTGGAATGCGTTGATAAATGGAGTGTCCGGGGCAACAATGATTACCCAATTTGATGCAACAAAGTTTAAAACCAGGTTTGCCTGCGAATTAAAAGGTTTTGAGGCTACAGATTATCTCGACAAAAAAGAAGCCCGAAAAATTGACCGTTTCACCCAAACAGCTTTGGTTGCCAGCGACCAGGCGGTTAAAGATGCCGGTCTTTCAAGTAAAGATGTAGACCCCGACAGGGTAGGTGTTATTTTCGGTAGCGGTATAGGAGGTCTGATTACTTTTCAGCAAGAGGTAATGGAATTTGCCAAAGGCGATGGCACCCCCCGTTTCAATCCCTTCTTTATTCCTAAAATGATCCTCGATATTGCTGCCGGGCAAATCTCCATGCGCCACGGTTTCAGAGGACCCAATTTTGCCGTTGTCAGTGCTTGTGCTTCTTCCACCAATGCAATTATTGATGCCTTCAATTACATACGTATTGGGAAGGCAGATATTATTTTATCAGGTGGAAGTGAAAGCGTTATCAGCGAAGCAGGGGTAGGTGGCTTTAATGCAATGAAGGCCCTTAGCGAACGCAACGATGAGTTTGCGACTGCCAGCCGCCCGTACGATAAAACCCGCGATGGGTTTGTTATGGGCGAGGGGGCAGGAGTTTTGATACTCGAAAGCCTGGACCATGCTTTAGCCCGGGGCGCAAAAATTTATTGTGAAATTGCCGGCGGTGGAGCTACGGCAGATGCCTATCATATAACTGCGCCACACCCTGATGGTTTGGGCGCAAAAAATGTGATGCTGGCTGCTTTAAACGATGCTGGTCTCAAACCGGAAGACATCGACTACATTAATACACATGGAACCTCCACCCCGTTAGGTGATGGTGCTGAAGTAAAAGCCATCCTACATGTTTTTGGCGAGCACGCATACAACCTCAACATCAGTTCTACCAAAAGCATGACCGGCCATTGCCTGGGAGCTGCAGGTGTTATCGAGGCAATGGCTTGCATTCAAGCTGTAGTGCACGACATAATTCCTCCAACAATCAACCACTTTCACGACGATCCTGAACTGGATGATAAACTCAATTTTACTTTTAATAAGTCGCAGAAACGTACTGTTAACGCCGCTTTGAACAATACATTCGGCTTTGGTGGTCATAATGCGGCCATGATTGTAAAAAAATATTTACCTTAACGTGGTGCAAATTTTTCGTAAACTCTTTGGTAAAAAGTCAGCAAAACAATCTTTCGAAAAGCAACTGCAAAACGTACTGGGTTTAAAGCCGGGTAATCTTTCGTTGTATACTACAGCTCTTAGTCACCGGTCGGTAAAAGAAGGCGCCGACGAAAACAATGAACGCCTTGAGTACCTGGGCGATGCCATTTTAAGCTCTATTGTTGCCGATTATCTTTTTAAAAAATACCCATACAAAGGCGAAGGGTTTTTAACCGAAATGCGGAGCAAGATGGTTAACCGTTCGCAGCTTAATGACCTTGCCTTAAAAATGGGTCTTAAAAAAATAACCCTTTATAACAAGTTTGATGGATCATTAAAGGGCAGCCAGATTTTTGGCAATACGCTTGAAGCGTTGGTGGGTGCTGTATACCTCGACAAAGGTTACAGAAAAACGCACAGGTGGGTGCTTCAGCATATGATCATTCCGCATTTGTATGTTGACGATTTGGAGAATATCGACATCAACCTAAAAAACAAATTAATTGGCTGGGCAAGCAAGAATGGCAAGGTGCTCACCTTTGTAACGCTTGAAGAAAAATTGGAAAGCAACAGAAGAATTTTCACCATTGGTGCAGTATTGGATGGCGAAGAAATATCACTTGGTAAAGGTTTTAATAAGAAAGATGCAAGCCAGATAGCCGCTCAGTTAGCCATAGAAAAATTGGGAATTTAATTGGTATCGTTGGTTTCTATTCTTCAGCTTTTCTTTTCCACATTTTTACATTGATCAACCTAGCTTAGCTCCTTTATAACTCACCCTGTAAATAACACCTGCATAATCGTCGCTTATTAACAATGAACCATCTTTGGCAACAATTACATCCACAGGTCTGCCGGTTACTTTTCCATCTTTTTGCAGCCATCCTGTAATAAAGGGTTTGTAATCTGTAACCTTATCTCCATTAAGCGTAACCATCGAAACCTGGTATCCAATCGGTGTACTTCTGTTCCAGCTGCCGTGTTCGGCAATAAATATTTTATTCTTGTATTCGCTTGAAAAACTATTACCTGTATAAAAGCGCATGCCCAATGGTGCTATATGAGGTCCAAGTGCTTTAGCCGGTGGAGTGTAATCCGCACAGCTTTTTCCCTTGCCAAATTCAGGATCTAAAATAGTTCCCTGGTGAAAAAACGGAAATCCAAAATGCATTCCTTTTTCGGGGGCATAATTTAATTCGCAAAAGGGTACATCGTCGCCTAAAAGGTCCCGGCCATTATCGGTAAACCACATTTTTTGGGTATCAGGATTCCAATCAAATCCAACGCTGTTTCTTATTCCTTTGGCAAATATTTCAAGCCCGCTTCCATCAGCATTCATACGGGTAATGGTGGCAAATATGCTGTCGCTTTCGTTACAAACATTACAAGGGGCACCTACGGGCACATATAATTTTCCATCAGGTCCAAATGCAATAAACTTCCATCCGTGGTGGGTTTTATCCGGAAATTTATTGTAGATCACGTTGTATGCGGGTGGTTTTGATAACTGGTCTTCAATATTGTCAAATCGAAGGATCCTGTTTATTTCGGCAACATAAAGGTTGCCATCTTTAAAAGCAACACCGTTTGGAGTATTCAATCCGGAGGCAATGGTATAAACTGTTTCTGCCTTTCCATCATTGTTTTTATCAACAGCAGCATACACTGAATTGCCATCTTTGTTACCGATAAACAAAGTTCCTTTCGCACCCCAGCACAGGCTGCGGGCCTTTGGAACTTCGGCATAAATTGAAATTGAAAAACCCTGGGGTAAGGTTAGTTGATCCAATTGGTACTTTTCGGCTAACTTACCGGGAGAGGTGGTATCCGAAACTGCTGACGCTCTTTCGTTACCATTTTTACAGCCAAACAAAAACAATAGTACCGGTATCAGAGCCAATGCTTTCTTCATTTTGGATCGTTTTTATGAAAGTTACATACATCTACAGCACCTACTGCAAAATAAAAGCCCTCTTTCGAGGGCGCTGAATTCAATATTGCTGAGAGTTAAATTTTACACTTTGTCGACGGCTTTCTTTTCACTTGCCGCATTTGCATCGGTTGACGCAACTGCGTTTACAATTGCTGTATTAGATACCCGTAATTCACCATTGAATGTTCTTGCAGTAACCTGTAAATAAACCAATTTTGAAAACTGAGTATAGGCAGCACCAAACTGGTTGGTTGTTACTACACCCAAAATATTATCCTCAGCATCTACCAAAATAACCTTTGTCCTAACCGGAAAATCGCTGATCCAAATATTTGTATGCCACTGGTCGACTGTAACGGCAACACGGCTGATTAGAGGTTTCTCCTGGGAAGATGCCGTATTGTTTAAAAAAGATATTGAAAGAAGTAAAAGAAGACTTAAAAGCGTTTTGGTTGAGTTGGGCAGTTTGTTCATGTATTGGCTATTGATACCATAATAAATCAATAGCTATGCCAATTGAAAAAATTTATGTGCCATTACTAAGTTTTTGATGAATCGCCGGGAGAATTTACAAGGGCTCTTTTTCATGAGAAAGCTGTGAGATCGAACTTGATAAGTAAATATCCTACACTCTTTTTTGCATGGCTTATTTTTAAAATTTAAGGCACGCCTCATAGAATTTCAATGTCCAGGGTTACGAAAAAATATTTTCATTATCAATTACTTACTTGTTATTTCCTGGCAAATTTCAATTAAAACTCCGTTAGTTTCTTTAGGGTGAAGAAAGCAAATCAATTTATTGTCAGCCCCTTTTTTGGGGACATTATTCACAAAAACAAACCCGTCCTTTTCCAATCTTCTAATTTCGATTTCAATGTTTTCAACCTCAAATGCAAGGTGATGAATTCCTTCACCTTTTTTTTCAATGTACTTTGCAATCACTCCTTCAGGATGTGAACTTTCCAATAATTCGATTTTTATATCCCGTTTTTGGAAAAAAGCCGTGCGTACATTTTCACTTTCAACCAATTCTGTTTTATAGCAGCCAGTGTTCAAAAGCTTTTCAAACATTGGGATAGAAACCTCAAGGTTATTGACCGCGATACCTATATGTTCTAATTTAATCATGGTAAGTTTTTGGCCTGAAATGCATTGAGTTTCAACCTTACGAATTAAGGAATTTAACCTATCTCTATCTTGACCCGCCAAATTTATAAAACCGTTTGTGTTACTTTTGTGTTATAGGTTTTAATAAGATAAATCCTTTTTTTTATATGTTGAAATTACCCGTTTACCTTGATAATAATGCAACAACAGCATGCGATCCAAGAGTTGTAGATGCAATGCTGCCCTATTTTACTGAAAACTTTGGCAATGCTGCCAGTCGCAACCATCCCTTTGGTTGGTCGGCCGAAGAAGCCGTGGATTATGCCCGTGAGCAGATAGCTGCTTTAATTGGAGCGGATGCCAAAGAAATTATTTTTACCAGTGGTGCTACAGAAGGAGATAACCTTGCTATTAAAGGCGTATTTGAAATGTATGCCAGTAAGGGTAATCATATTATTACAGCCACTACAGAACATAAAGCAGTTTTGGATACTTGTAAGCATATTGAAAAATCGGGCGGTGAGGTTACTTACCTGCAGGTTAAAGAAGACGGCCTGATTGATTTAAATGAGCTTGAAGGTGCTATTAAGGATACTACTATCCTAATTGCGATCATGTACGCCAATAACGAAATTGGGGTTATTCAGCCTATGAGAGAAATTAGTATCATAGCACGCAAACATGGTGTACTGTTATTTAGTGATGCAGTTCAGGCCGTCGGTAAAATTCCGGTTAATGTTAATAAAGATGGCATCGATCTGATGGCATTTACAGCACATAAAATGTACGGCCCTAAGGGTATCGGTGCATTGTATGTACGCCGTAAAAACCCAAGGGTTAAAGTAACCGCTCAGATGGATGGCGGTGGCCACGAAAGAGGTATGCGCAGTGGTACCTTAAATGTACCCGGCATTGTAGGTTTTGGTAAAGCAGCCGAATTGGCCCGTTTGGAAATGGACGAAGACGCAAAAAGATTGAGTGTTTTACGTGACAAACTACAATCTGAATTAATGAGTATTGAAGAAACGTATGTGAACGGTAACGAGGATCATCGCCTGCCACATGTAACCAATATTTCGTTTAAACATGTTGAGGGCGAGGGTTTGCTAATGGGTTTCAACAAAAACATAGCGCTTAGCTCCGGTTCTGCTTGTACATCGGCTTCCCTGGAACCTTCGTATGTGTTAAAAGCCCTGGGATTGGGTGATGATCTGGCACATAGCTCGCTGCGTTTTGGATTGGGTAGGTTTACAACAGAAGAGCAAATAGATTATACAATAGAACAGGTTAGAAATACAGTTTTAAAGTTAAGAGAAATGAGTCCGCTTTGGGAGATGTATAAGGAAGGAATTGATTTGAATTCAATTGAATGGGCACATCATTAGAATTATAATGAATGACAGTGCTGCATGTTGAATAAAAATAGTTTGCATTTCATTCAAATTTTATCATTGAAAATTTAAAATAAAAAATATGGCATACTCAGACAAAGTAATTGATCATTATCAAAATCCAAAAAACGTTGGAACACTTGATAAATCAAGCAAAAACGTAGGCACGGGTCTTGTTGGAGCGCCTGAATGCGGAGACGTAATGCGTTTGCAAATTGAGGTGGATGAAACCGGAGTTATTAAAGATGCAAAATTTAAAACCTTCGGCTGTGGTTCGGCAATAGCATCTTCCTCTTTGGCAACCGAATGGTTAAAAGGTAAAACAGTTGACCAGGCTATATCGATCGATAATATGGATATAGTTGAAGAGTTAAATCTTCCCCCGGTTAAAATTCATTGCTCAGTGTTAGCTGAAGATGCTATTAAGGCTGCTATCAATGATTACCGCGTTAAAAACGGACTGGAGGCAATTAAGTTTGAAGAAAGTGTAGTTCATTAGTAGTTGTGAGTAGAGCGATGTTGTTTGCAAGACATCTTTATACTTAACACTAAAATCTTAATACTGTTATGATTTACGTAAGTGATAAAGCAAAAGTGAAAGTTGACGGTCTTTTGCAAGAGGCAAATATTAAAGGGGATGATTATTTTTTAAGGGTTTCGGTGGTGGGCGGTGGTTGTTCGGGATTAAGCTATAAACTTGATTTTGATAATGAAAAGAAACCAATGGACCAGTAGTTTGAAGACTATGGAATTAAAGTTGTCACCGATTTGAAAAGCTTTTTATACCTGTCTAATACAACACTCGATTTCTCGGATTGATTTATT
>JAJAYD010000183.1 GCA_026786345.1 Chitinophagaceae bacterium | reverse complement strand
GCATTAAACTTCCAGTCCAGCTCAAGATGCACAAACTTCGAATTCACCTCATCGGTAATTACCGTCAGGTCGCTCGATAATTTGTCTTCACCTATAACATACACATAGTTGGTAGAGTCGCCATTTTTACGGGTTGGATCAATTCGCCCCACCATGTCCGTATTGAGATTCACAGACGTTTTATCCAAAGGGAATAATGGATTCTCTGAGTAATACTGGCTGCCAAGCAAGCCCTTCTCCTCACCCGAAACGGTCATAAAAACAATGGTGCGGCGAGGGCCATTACCTTCGGCCTTTGCTTTGCCGAAAGCCTTTGCCATTTCAATTACACTGGTGGTTCCGCTTCCATCATCATCAGCACCAAAATAAATTACATCTCCACGTTTACCCAGGTGGTCGTAATGCCCGGTCAGGATAACGTACTCATCTTTTTTGTCTGTACCCTCAATAAAACCAGCCACATTGGTAGAAAACAGGGGCACCTTTAATTCAGTGAAATTGAAAGTGACTTTGTTTTTTATTTTTACAGCTACCTGGTTTAAGGGTTTTAAATCCTCAGCATTTTTAAGAAGGCTATCAAATTGGCTGCCTAAAATGGTTGCTGCAAGCGCATGGCTGATGGTTACCTGGTTAACGGTTTCAGTAACTGTGGCTGCAGGTGTTGGGTAATAAATATTTGTTTTTTGAAGAGGACCTACCATTTCAGGAAATGTAGCGCTTGCAGGATTTATTACGATGATACCTGCAGCTCCATTTAATTTAGCAGCCTTTGCCTTATTGGTATTGCCCTGGAAGTAACCCCACTTTGATGGTCGCGATGTTCCGCTTACCAGGTATTTGTCGCTAACTCTTGGCTCGCCCGAAAAAATGACTACGAATTTTCCGTTCACATTCTTGCCTGCATAATCATCATAGGAGCTGTCATTTATACCATATCCTGCAAAAACAAGTTTCTTATTTTTAATATTAACCGTTTCATTTGCCTGTAACGTGGCAATAAAATTCTGCCCGAATGTTTGTGGTTTGTGGTTAACAATCAAAATAACATTGATCAACGTATCGTAAAATAATGGGAAAGTTTGTTGATAATCTGTAGTGCCGGGGGCAGGTTGTAAACCCGCCAGTTTAAACTGGCTAACTATATATTCAGCAGCTTTTCGCTGGCCGGGTGTTGCTGTTTCCCTGCCTTCCATAGCCGGGCCGGCAATAATGGTTAACTGGTTTTTAAGAGATTGACTGGTTATGGTAGCAGCGTATTTTTCAGGATTGGTTTGGGCAGAAGCCATAGAACCAATTAACAGCCAGACAAGTCCGGCGAGTGTTCTTTTCATGGTTAGGTAAGTGTGTTTTTTATTATGAACAGGCAATTTTGTTTACTCGTTGGGCATGGCGGCCACCTTCGAAAGGGGTGTTTATAAAAGTGTTTACAATATCAATAGCGTAGTGAAGACTTATAAAACGTGCAGGTATACAAACGATGTTGGCATTGTTGTGTAGCCTGGTAAGTTCGGCAATATCTTTTTGCCAGCAGATCGCTGCCCGAATGCCCTGGTGTTTATTTGCTGTAATGGCAACTCCATTAGCACTACCGCATATTAAAATACCAAATGCGGCATTGCCTTTTTCAACGCTTTCGGCGGTAGGGTGGGCAAAATCAGGATAGTCAACTGAGCCTGCCGAGTAGGTGCCCATATCTTCAACCTGGTAGCCAAGGCCGTTCAGGTGCTTTACTATTTCCATCTTATACTCAAAGCCGGCGTGGTCGCATCCTATCGCTACGGGCTTGCTCATATCAAAGGCGGGAGTCATACCAGAAAATTTTTTTTGAGCAGCGAATTTATGCATAACAATCATAAGCAAATGGTATAATCGGCTTTCCAATTCTTAAGGTGGTTACAAAATGAGGTGTTGCCATATAAAGGATATTCAACTTTAATGATTGTAAAATCAATGTCGTTTCTTTAAAACTATAGTTTGCACCGGCGAATAATGTGCTGTCAGTACCAGTGAGTTCCGATAAACCGGAATTAAAATAACACAACGATGCTTATTATTAATGCAAATGCTGGTAACCAAAGACAAAAACTTATAAGTAAACGACTTTGATTTCAAAATGGTAATTGCTTTTCAATTTTACCACTGCTTACACCTGGTAATACTTTTATTTTTAAGTTTTTCTCTTGTAAGAGGTCGCTTACTTTTGCAAAAAATTGCGCATGTACATTAAACAATTATATACAAGCTGCCTCAGCGAAGCAGCTTATTACGTTGAAAGTGAAGGCGAAGCGGCGATTATTGATCCATTGCGGGATGTTGAGGAATATATTTTACTTGCGAAAGAAAGGCAGGCTACCATAAAATATATTTTCGAAACACATTTTCATGCAGACTTTGTGAGTGGCCACATTGACCTCTCAAAGGCTACTGGTGCACCTATTGTTTATGGTCCAAATACCGAAACCAATTTTGTTATTCACAGCGCTACTGATGGTGAAGTTTTCAAAATTGGAAAATTGGAATTGGCCGTATTGCACACACCCGGCCATACATTGGAAAGCACCTGTTATTTACTAAAGGATGAAATTGGAAATGATCACGCCCTGTTTACCGGCGATACACTTTTTGTAGGAGATGTGGGGCGTCCCGACCTGAGCAGTGGCAACATGACCAGCCAGCAGTTAGCCGGTTTGTTGTATAACAGTTTGCAGAATAAGATCATGCCCTTGGCCGGCAATGTAATTATTTACCCTGCCCATGGCCCCGGCAGTAGTTGCGGTAAAAATTTAGGCAGCGAAACATTTAGCACGCTTCAGGAGCAAAAACAAACCAATTATGCCTTGCAGCCACAAACAAAAGAGGAATTTATTAAGGCAGTAACTGAAGGTTTACAGGAACCGCCAAATTATTTTCCTATCAATGCCCGCATTAATAAAGAAGGTTATGAAAGTATAGATGAGGTGCTGGAAAAGGCGTTAACTCCCCTTAGCATCCATGCTTTTAAAGAGAAACTTGAGCAGGATGTGATCGCTGTTGATACACGCCCTTCAACTGTTTTTGTGCAGGGTTTTATTACAGGCAGCATTGGCATTGGCCTTGAGGGCAGGTTTGCCGAATGGGCAGGTAACCTGTTATCGTTTAATAAACCCATTGTGCTGGTTACTGAACCAGGGCAGGAAAGGGAAAGTGTCATTCGTTTGTCGCGGGTAGGGCTTGTAAAAATTGAAGGTTTTTTAGAAGGAGGTTTTGAAGCATGGACTGCTGGCGGCGAAACGATAGACATGATAATTGAAGTAGAAAGCGATGAACTGTCTATGGATATTCCATTTGATCCTAAATTGGTTGTGGTGGATGTGCGCAAAGAAGTTGAATTTGCTGACGGCCATGTTAAAGGAGCTCTCAACATTCCGCTGGCAAACCTGGCAGACCCCGGCAGCCTGGCAAATATTGAAGATACCGACAACCTGTATGTGCATTGCGCCAGTGGTTACCGCAGTGTAATTGCCATTTCGCTTATGAAACGCGAAGGCTTTCACAACATTAGAAACGTAATCGGCGGGTGGGCAAAAATTAAAGAAGAAGAAGGCATAGAAACAGAGAAAGATGTAGCGATATTGAACTAACCGGCTTCTTAATAATTTCCTGTGACCAATAGATAGCATAGCGACAGACTTTCTTGTGTATGTTTTGTAAGGTTCTTATTTCGATCTATCATTATTGTAACATTTCATACCCTTAATAATGTGGAATAACATACTGGCTGAGTTAAAGCGGTTGCCTCCTTTTTTGTTCAACCTTTCACTTACCGTTTTTGCAATTCTTACCGGGCTGATCATAAAAGGAATCTCTTCACTTTTTTTAAAATATTATTCCCGCAAAAATCCAGGCTATTCTTTTTTTCAATCATTTGTAAAACGGCTAAACGGCCCACTTACCTTTTTTCTCCCCTTGCTAATTTTAAACCTGCTGTTGCCTTTAATGCAGGTAAAGCCCATAGCCTTTGGCATAATCGATAAAACAATTGAGGTGTTGTTAATACTCACTTTTGCCTGGTTGCTTATGGGTATTGTAAAAATGACCGAAGACTATGTGTACCATTCGATGGATCTTAATAAGGTTGACAACCTGCGTGAACGTAAGATCCGCACCCAGCTACAGTTTATTCGCAAGATAGTTGTGATGCTCATTATTGTTTTAGCTATTGGGGCTATACTGCTAAGTTTTAATAACCTGCGCAGGTTGGGTACCGGTTTACTTACCGGGGTAGGTATTAGTGGTTTGATAGTAGGTTTTGCTGCCCAGCGTTCATTAGGTAATCTTTTGGCGGGGTTTCAAATAGCGTTTACTCAGCCGATACGTATAGACGATGTTTTGGTGGTTGAAGGAGAATGGGGCAAAGTTGAAGAGATCAATCTAACCTATGTGGTGCTAAACATTTGGGACCAGCGGCGCCTGATATTGCCCATCAATTATTTTTTAGAAAAGCCTTTTCAAAACTGGACAAGAAGTACTTCCGAAATTTTGGGCACCGTCTTCATCTACCTCGATTACAATGCACCCATGGAGGCCATACGTACTGAATTTGTACGCCTGTTACACCTAAACGAATTGTGGGATAAACGGGTGGGCCTTATACAGGTTACCAATGCCACCGAACAAACCATTGAGATACGGGCCTTAATGAGTGCCGGTAATTCAAGCGGCGCTTTTGATCTTCGCTGCTTCATCCGCGAAAAATTAGTGGAGTTTATTTATATCAATCACCCGGAGTGCCTTCCAAAAACCCGTGCTGCTATTGACAGGCAAAACGAGTTTCTAACTTCAGCACAATCCTATACTAACACCGCTGCCAAAAATCCTGATGCTTAAAAAGTGAAGTTATCGGCAACCTTTAAAATGACACTGCTAACATCAAACTGAAAAGTGAATAGTTTGAATTGCATTGAGAAACCTAAACATTAATTTCGCAGTCCTGTTTTACTTAAACAATTAACAATGGCTACAAAAGTTGAAAAAGATAAATCACAAAAGAACGTTTCAATACCTGTAACGAAAACAGGATCTAAAAAAGTGTCTAAACCAATAAAAGAAACACCTTCAAAAAATGAACAACCTGTAGTTGTTGAATCAGAAGTGACAAAAGAAGAATTACAATCAACCATCGAAAAACTCACCTTACAGTTAGAGCAAACAAACATGCAATTAGACCAGTTTGCTCACATAACAAGTCACGAACTCCAGGAACCTTTGCGGAAAATTATAATCTTCTCAAAAATATTACTGCAAAACAAAACAAAACTTAAAACGCAAGAAGTAAAAAAATACCTTGAAAAGATTGGTAGTTCATCTGTCCGTCTTAGAAAACTTATAGAGGAGATGCTCAATTTTGCGACAGTAACTAATTACGAAAAATTATTAGTAAAAACGGATTTGAATGAAATACTGAAATGCACGCTCTTTGATTTTGAATTACTCATTGAGGAAAAAAAGGCAGAGGTAATAGCACATGAGCTTCCTGAAGTAGAAGCTGTTCCCTTCCAGATCGGTCAACTTTTTTACGACATTATTCATAATTCACTTAAATTTTCAAAAGTTGATGTTGCTCCTGTAATCGAAATAACTTCGAGAAAGCTTACAAAGAAAGACATGAAATCGCATGTTAACCTTGATGCTAATCTTTGTTACTACGAAATAACATTTCAGGATAATGGCATTGGCTTTAACCAAAAATATGCTGAACAGATTTTTACAATGTTCCAGCGCCTTAGTAGTGGAGGTGAGTATCCAGGCACAGGTATCGGGTTAGCCATTTGTAAAAAAGTCGTGCAAAATTATCATGGAGAAATTTTTGCAGAAGGGCTGGAAGATAAGGGTGCAGCAATACATATTCTACTTCCTGTAGCGCAACCCAAAAAACTTCCGGACGATATACCAACAATTTTAAAAACATGGGTATAGTTCAGCTCAAAATAAATAGACATAGCAATGAATGTAAATCGTTTTGAACAAACATTTCTGCCGACTTTAAACGGTATCGCTTCGTAGGAAGAACTAGGCTGCCGCTAACAAAAGCAGGGTTGGACATTCAAACATCAGCTAATTGCAAATGTCAGCAGCGGTTACGTGCGGTCGAATTTCAAAAGCCCCATAATCGTTAAGCCCTGTCCGATAGACGAACAAGATTTTTTGGTAACCGGCTGTTTATCTAACTTCATCATTCTTGCGTCGCACACTTGTAGTGCACAACTTTAGGCGGCTGAAAAAACGTTTGGGCCTTTAATTTACGGTAGTCTCAAAGACCACCATAAATTTTGAAAGCCTCTAAATTCTTCCCCCTTACACGCTTTTAGTTAGTCTTGAAGCCCGGTAACATTTACCTCCGCTGCACGCCGATTGAGTCCTTAATTTATGGTAGTCTTAAAGTCTACCGTAAATTTTTATCCGCGTTGGATTGTCCCCTGCTGCACACCGTTTTGTAATTTTTTGTGAAAGCCCAATAGTGCAATTATCTAATCCCTAATTTTCGGGTCGAAACTTTTTTAAAATCTTTATTCCATCTATGAACCGCACCGGAACGTTCCTCTTCCTTTCCATTATTTATTTTACCAACACTTCTTTTTTTGGCTCCTCTTACAGCAAAAGTGCCTACTACATTGTTATTGATAAAAGCGATTACGAATTACAGGTGTTCGATGCTGAAGGTTGGCTGGTAAGCTATCCCGTTGTATTTGGTAATGACGACCAGGGAGATAAAATGTGCCAGGGCGACCGCAAAACACCGGAGGGAACCTTCACCATCATCAGCAAAAAAATTCATAACAAATGGTGCCGTTACATGGGTATCGATTACCCTAACCGCGAAAGCTTTGACACTTATATTAAGAGAATCCAAACGGGTATTCTTCCCACTACTGCTAAAATTGGGGGAGATATTGGCATACACGGCACCTGGCCAAGAGAGGAATATGCGGTGGATCAATTTCAAAACTGGACGCTGGGTTGTATCAGCTTAAAAAATGAACACGTACAACAGTTGTTTAAGATTATTCCTGTTGGAACGAAGATTACGATTAAGCGGTGACTGGTGGCTAGTGATTAGTGATTAGTGATTAGTGATTAGTGATTAGTGATTGGTGATTAG
>JAJAYD010000182.1 GCA_026786345.1 Chitinophagaceae bacterium | reverse complement strand
CAATATCAACCCAAATCCAATTTAAAAGGTATTTACAAGCTTGTTATAAAAACCGTGTCCGATACAATTGTTGCCACAATTACTACACAATAAAAAAACTTCTGAACCTCAACCACCCGTAATACAAAAAAATCATGACCAGAAAAATAGTAATGCTATGCCTGCTTATAACAACATGTGCGCTATGCTCACAGGCACAATTTGGTAAGCTTTTAAAAAAGAAAGGTGAAACAAAAGACACTACAGTAGCTACAAAGCCCGAAGAAAAACGCGAAGATAAAAAAGGTGGTCCCAATTTATTTACCAAGATGATTACCAAAATTGCCAAGGTGAGTGGGGGTACCATGCAAACATCCAGTACGGATGATTTAAGTACGGTTGTGCCTACCGTTATATTTCAAAGCAACCTGGCACCGGGCAATTTAGGCACAGCCGAAATGGCCTTTTTTGAAGGCTGGAAAACCAATGGCAACCAGGTTACCATTATGTTTACCAAAAAAGATGGCTATGGTTTTAGCAAAATAAAAGGCAACGTTTTGGTTGATGGTAAACCTGCAGAATTTATTACCATGGGTATCTATAGCGCCTTCTCTGCTGATGATACAAAGGCGAAAAAAATAGAAGTTACCAGCGACAACGGGCAAAAAGCAGCCTTTACTATTGCTCCCCCAAAGTATGGGGTAAAAATACTTTCAATTAATGGCAGTAAAGATGAAACCGTTGCACTTGACCCTGCTAAAGAGGTGGTGTTAGAGCTGGAGAATCCTGCCGGGTCCGAGGGTACAACAATTGCCGTTAGGTTGCTTTGTAAAACCATTGGCATTAGTTACTGGAGCGAGGTGGGTTATTTTAAATCGGCGAATACCATTAAAATTCCTGCAGCTTATTTTAGAAACGTAAACAACACAAACGGCTCATTGACCAACTTTAAAAAGAGCTATTTTTCGGTGGTTAGATCGGGCATGGAAAAGGCAACCGGCGTTGATGGTTTTTATAAAAACGTTGACTATAGTACCCTTGCTTACAATGGTAAATACGCTAACATAAGTCCTGATATCGAAGTAAGCAAAGGCATAACTGCAAAAGGCAGCGACAAGTTTAACGATGGTCCGATTGAGTATGAGGTGAGCAAGGCCAATGCTTTTAACAGCAGGGCTTTCAGCGGCATTAAAAACATTGGTGTATTATCGTTTGCTTTACGGGGTATTTTGTACGATCATAAATCTTCAACCAAATACAATATTGGCGGTAACTCCTACACCACCACTACCAAAACATTACAGTTTCCGCAATTGCCCGATGAGCAATGGGATTATGTTCTGGGCGAATTGTATAAGCAACTAACGCAAGTAGTAAAAGAAGAATTAAAAGCGCCCATTTTACCAATAGAAAAAATCACTGCAACGGCTTCATACCAGCGTTTGCAGGCGTTTTCAAAAGATGATGAAAATACAACGGTACAAATATCGCGTGGCTACAATGGCCTTAAGGTGATATCCAACTTTATACCAGTAACTGAGCAATGGGGGCCCAATAACAACATCAATAAATTAATAAACGAAAGCGGCGCCAATGCTATTTTAAAAACCACATTAGATCTGCAGGTGGCATGGGATGGTAATCGTGGTGTGCTGGTGCCAAAATTAGCTACAGAATTATTGGGCTACACCAATGGTGACACGTACCCTACAAAATATTTTACCTCGCTTATAATTGGTAAGGGATATAGGTTGAATGATATAAAAGAAGGCTCTAAATTAACTGAGGTTATACGTATTGAAGATTTGGTAACGCAGTTTAGAAAGGGCTTGAAAGAGCTTATTCAAAAAGAAAAAGACAACGGCGATTACGAGACCATTTGGGGTAACAAATAAGGCACTTGTTTTAGCACTGGGGGGTGTGCATTGGCAGCAATCTTGCAATATAGATTGTCTGCCAATTTTTATTATAGGAGACAGATCGGAAGGTGCCTGTTAGGCAAAATTTTTCGTTAGTCAATAAGCTTTTTAATGTCGCTCAGGTTTACTCCCTTTAGGTTTTCTTCAGCAATTGCAAGTATTTTTTGGAAACAATACTTTGCCCCGGTATTTATTTAATGAAGAGTCAATAACCACAATCGGACCTTTACTTTTTTTAAGTTTGTTTATTTTATTGTTTACCTGAGCTTTCATAATGGCAAATGGCTAAATTTTCGCCGGGCTAAAGAACCGTTATAAACACGCCATATTTAAGTTTTATTCACGCTAAACTTACTTGTTATTTATTTGCAGCAACCCAAAGCCAAACTACATTTGCAACAATAAAAAATTACCACAATGGACTACCGCATAGAGAAAGACACCATGGGCGAAGTAAATGTACCCGCCAATGTATATTGGGGCGCACAAACCCAACGTAGTATAGAAAATTTTAAAATTGCTACCGATACAGATAAAATGCCGAAGGAAATAATTAAGGCTTTTGCTTACCTGAAAAAAGCTGCAGCTTTAACCAATCTTGATGCCGGTGTTTTATCAAAAGAAAAGTCGGATTCTATTGGGCAGGTATGCGATGAAATTTTAGCAGGTAAACTGGACGAACAGTTTCCTTTGGTCGTTTGGCAAACCGGCAGTGGTACCCAAAGCAACATGAACGTAAACGAAGTAATTGCATATCGTGCTCATGTGATTAGGGGCGGTCAGCTAACCGATAAAGAAAAATTTTTGCATCCCAACGACGATGTAAACAAATCACAGTCTTCGAACGATACTTTTCCAACAGCCATGCATATTGCCGCATATAAAACGTTGATGGAAGTAACCATACCGGGCATTGAAAAATTAAGAGATACCCTTGCGGAAAAAAGTAAGGCATACATGCATGTGGTCAAAATTGGTCGTACACACTTTATGGATGCAACGCCTTTGACACTCGGGCAGGAGATCAGTGGGTATGTAAGCCAGCTAAATCATGGTTTAAAGGCCATTAAAAATACGCTGGAACATCTGAGCGAACTGGCATTGGGTGGCACCGCCGTAGGTACTGGTATTAATACACCAAAAAGCTATTCAGAAAATGTTGCCGCACACATAGCCTCGCTAACTGGCCTCCCTTTTATAACTGCCGAAAATAAATTTGAAGCACTTGCCGCTCATGATGCTATTGTTGAAAGTCATGGTGCGTTAAAGACAGTGGCTGTTAGTTTAATGAAGATTGCCAACGACATCCGCATGTTATCATCGGGTCCGCGAAGCGGCATTGGCGAATTGCACATTCCCGATAATGAGCCGGGCTCCTCCATCATGCCGGGTAAAGTAAACCCTACACAATGCGAGGCACTCACCATGATTGCAGCGCAGGTATTAGGTAATGATGTTACCATAAACATTGGTGGATCGAATGGCCATTTTGAACTGAATGTTTTTAAGCCGGTGATGATCCGCAACTTTTTACATAGTGCCCGTTTAATTGGCGATGGCTGTGTAAGTTTTAACGACAGGTGTGCTATTGGCCTGGCACCTATTGAAGCAAACATTAAAAAGCATGTTGACAATAGCCTGATGCTGGTAACCTCGTTAAATACAAAAATCGGTTATTACAAAGCCGCCGAGATTGCCCAGACAGCTCACAAGGAAGGCACCACTCTAAAGGAGATGGCCATTAAGCTTGGCTACGTTACTGCTGAGGAGTTTGACGAGTGGGTGGTACCGGGGAATATGGTGGGTGAGTTACCATTGTAACTTATCTTTTCTACGTTTAAAAAAGCCCTTGTTTTATTGAGGGCTTTTTTAATGGCTTTAAGGAAAATCCACCTCGATAGTTTTTTTGAACCGGGCCGTATCGCTACTTTAAACATCCTTGCGTCGCACTCTTGTACTTTTGCCAATACTATGCAGCAATGCATCAGGTTAAATAATTTTTACCTTATTGATGTTGGTTGCGGCTCCATCATATCTACAGCCTCAAAATAAAAGTCTTGTAATGCAAAAATATTTTCAATGCTTTTCAATTCTATCATTTCGTTTATATTATTCGTTTCACTTACAAGTGTGCATGCGCCATTTTCTTTACGCCATAGCTCTACATATACCTGTCTGCTGTCCACCATTAAATACTCAACAAGCGAAGGGATTGACCGATACATCTGAAATTTACTGCCTCTGTTATAGCCCTCTGTAACTTTCGATAAAATTTCTACCAAAAGCAAAGGATTTTCTAAACACATTTTATTGTGGAATTGAAGAGTACCGCAAAAAACCGATATGTCGGGGTAAGTGTATAGTCCGGTTTCAGGTATAAAAATTTGCTGATCACCGCCAGGTGTTTTGCATCCTTTGCTTTTAAGCCTTGCGTGAAATTCAGCAATGATGTTAGACGAAATTTGATTATGCGGCGGCAAGGCTCCGGCCATAGCCTCCGGGGTATCACCTTCAATTTCGCCCATCGGAAAAATTTCACCATTGTAGTATTCGCTTTTGTAGGCAGCCTTCAGTTCCATTTGCAAATATTCTTCAACCGTGTATTTCTTTTTTTGTAAAACACTCATGGTACATACATTGTAGTTTCAAAGTTATCAATTACCTATAAAAGCCTGAAAAAAAGAGAGGTTAAACACTGCTTTGTGTAAGCCGGTTGTAAGGTTGCAAAACGCTACAGCTTATCCAACATATTAACCACGCCTTCTCTTTTTAAAATAAGATAACCAGGCCAGTTGTTGCTTATACCGTCTTTAAAAGTGTAGCTAAAAACCAACTAACCATCGTTTACGTGGGTTTCAAAGTAAAATATTTAATAGAAGGGTACTACTTCAGCCCTTCGTCAATCTGGCACAAATGGATTGATAATATAAAGAGCGCATTTTCTGGCATACGCAAGCCTTCATAACAGTCACACTGCACTTCATATCATCCTGCACATATAGTCGTTTAAACAACTTCTTTCAAATTATCAACATTTAAATTTTATGGGGGTACTAATTATACAGCAGTTGTAACATTGCAATACCCAAATTCAGCACTATATGAAATTAAAATCGAAACGGCAGCCACTTAAACCCCGCATTCCACTTAACCACAAGCCCGCTGACATAAGCGATGTGGAATGGCAATCGGCGCTGCGAAAACAAATAGCAGAAGATGAACAATTCACCATAAAGAAAACGGGCCACGGTGTAGTTTTTACGAACTATAATGTATACAGCCAGCACTCTAAAAACAGTTATAAAGTTGCCTTGCGCAGTGCTGATAATACACTAAACTTTTGCAGTTGT
>JAJAYD010000181.1 GCA_026786345.1 Chitinophagaceae bacterium | reverse complement strand
GCATATTTCCTGACAAGGTAATTACACACAAGCCTGCAGAGGTAAGGATGGGTAAGGGTAAAGGTAACCCGGAGTATTGGGCTGCTGTGGTTCAACCAGGGCGTATTCTTTTTGAAGCTGATGGTGTTAGCGAAGAAGTTGCAAAAGGAGCGTTTGAGCTTGCTGCACAAAAGTTGCCGATTAAAACAAAATTTGTTATCCGCAGGGAGTTGCAGGGATAGGTGCGGAGAGCTTTTAAGAGTTAAGATAATATTTAATCCCGTTAGCTATCGGGACAAACATTTTCAAAATAAGTAACAATGGCTGACAAGAAAGTAGAATTTAATAAGAGCCTGAAAGAGATCAACGAGAGTGATCTGAAGGCACGGATACAGGAAGATGAAATGCGCCTGAAGAAGCTTGAATTTGCTCATGTGATTTCTCCTTTGGAAAATCCAATGACCATTAGAGCTTTAAGAAAAGACGTGGCACGTTTAAAAACTGAATTACAGAAAAGAAAGTTAGGCATCTAACTATAAATAACAGTTATCATGTTAGAAAGAAATTTGCGTAAAACAAGAACCGGCGTGGTTAGCAGCAATAAAATGGATAAAACCATTGTTGTGGCAATCGAAAGAAAAGTAAAGCATCCGCTTTATGGTAAGTTCGTAAAAAAAACTACAAAGTTTCATGCACACGATGAGAAAAACGAGTGCAGCATTGGTGATCTTGTAAAAATTATGGAAACCCGTCCACTTAGCAAAACAAAGCGTTGGAGATTGGTTGAGGTGGTTGAGAAGGTTAAGTAATAAGCCCCCTAAATCCCCCAAAAGGGACTTTTGAACGGGTTCATTTATATATAAGATTTTTAAAAGAACCCTCCTTTGGAGGGCAGGGAGGCATAAAATGATACAACAAGAAAGTAGATTGAACGTAGCTGATAACAGTGGTGCCAAAGAAGTTTTGTGCATTCGCGTATTAGGTAACTCCGGACAGGACTACGCAAGAATTGGCGATAAGATTGTGGTAACTGTAAAGGATGCTATGCCAGCCGCAGGTGTTAAAAAGGGTACCGTTTCTAAAGCAGTAATTGTTCGTACCAAAAACAAATTGCGGCGTAAAGATGGTTCTTATATTCGTTTCGACGACAACGCGGTAGTACTGTTAAATGCATCGGACGAGCCAAGAGGGACACGTATTTTTGGCCCCGTGGCGAGAGAGCTTAGAGATAAAGGATATATGAAAATTATTTCTCTGGCGCCGGAGGTGTTGTAGGGCAGTGAAATCTTAAACGTGAGACGACCAGGAGGAGGAATTAGTTCACGTTTCACCTTTAACGTTTGAAGAGAAAAGCAGAATGAGGTGGCGCATGCACAAGTGAGTTCCGAGGTATAGGAATTAAAATAACACAACGATGTTTAATAGAGAGCGTTAAGCTTGAAAAATAAATAAAAATGACTAAGAGATTTAAACCCAAATTCAACATCAAAAAAGGCGACCAGGTGGTGGTTATTGCCGGCGATGATAGAGACCTGAAAAAACCCCGCAAGGTACTGGAAGTTATTTTGGAGAAAGGTCGCGTTGTTGTTGAAGGTGCAAATATTGTAACAAAGCATACTAAACCAAGTGCCCAAAACACCAAAGGTGGATTGGTTAAAATGGAAGCCAGTATCAACATTAGTAATGTTATGCTTTGGGACGTAAAAGCGGGTGCTGCTACTAAAGTAAAGCGTGACCGCCAGGATGGTAAACTAGTTCGTATTGCTAAAAAATCAGGGGAGGTAATCAAATAATGGCTACTACTACATATGCTCCAAGATTAGCAGACAAGTACAAAAAAGAAGTTGTACCTGCTTTAATGAAGAAGTTTGGTTATAAGTCTGTAATGCAGGCTCCCAAACTTGAAAAAATTTGTCTTAACCGTGGTGTTAATGGTGCGGTAACTGATAAAAAGCTGGTTGATGTTGCTATTGAAGAACTGACAACAATTTCTGGTCAGAAAGCAGTTGCGACTATGTCAAAAAAAGATATCTCCAACTTTAAGTTGAGAAAGAATATGCCGATTGGTGCAAGGGTAACTTTGCGCGGCGTTAAGATGTACGAATTTTTAGACAGGTTGGTATCGGTTTCGTTACCTCGTGTTCGCGACTTTAAGGGTATTAACGACAAAGCTTTTGATGGCCGTGGTAATTATACTATGGGTGTTACTGAGCAAATCATTTTTCCTGAGATTGATATTGACAAAGTAAACAAGATAACCGGTTTGGATATCACGTTCGTTACTTCTGCCAATACCAACGAAGAGGCATACGAACTGTTGAAGGAAATGGGTATGCCCTTTAAAGGTGCAAAGAAAGAAATTCAAGAATAATTTATAATGTCTGATGTTGGATGTCTGGTTTGAAGGTTTTTTAATCAGGTCTTAAATCAGGTATAACAAATCAGAAATCAATAAAAAACTATGGCAAAAGAATCTGTAAAAGCCAGGCAAAGAAAAAGAGAGAAAATGGTAGCTAAATTTGCTGAAAAGCGTGCTGCATTAAAAGCTGCAGGCGATAGGGCTGGTTTAGATTTATTACCAAAAAATGCCTCTCCGGTTCGTTTAAAGAATCGTTGCCAGTTAACAGGCCGTCCAAGGGGTTACATCCGCTACTTTGGCTTATCAAGAAACGTGTTTCGCGACATGGCTTTGCAAGGTAAAATACCGGGGATAACCAAAGCAAGCTGGTAACAAGGGGTTGACCGATAAGGTCGATTGAAAGTAAAAAATATTATTTAAAATTTTATTCCAATTATCCCGCTACGGCGGGACGTAGGAGGGCAAAATTATGGTAACTGATCCTATAGCAGATTTTTTAACTCGAGTTCGTAATGCACAAATGGCTAATCACCGAATTGTAGAAATTCCGGCGAGCAATTTAAAAAAGCGCATTACCGAAATCCTTTACGATAAAGGATACATTCTTAAGTATAAGTTTGAGGATGACAATAAGCAAGGTGTGATAAAAATTGCCTTGAAGTACGATGTAGCCACTAAGATCCCGGCTATCCGTAGCCTGGAAAGGGTAAGCCGTCCGGGTTTGCGCCAGTATTCTAAACCAGAGGATTTTAAAAGAGTTAAGAATGGTCTGGGCATTGCTATCATTTCTACCAGTAAGGGTGTAATGACCGATAAGGAAGCAAAAGCAGGTAATGTTGGCGGAGAGGTTCTTTGCTACATTTATTAATAGGTTTTAGCCTTGTGAAAATTGAAAATGGTTTTCACTAAAGGTTTGCAACAAAGATTGATGTGATAATTTAAGTTCTCTATACGGTAACTGAACACTGTCGGTCCTTACATTTTCAAATAACATTTTTAAATAGTCAAATTAGTATTATGTCACGTATAGGTAAACAACCGGTTGTATTAACCCAGGGTGTTACAATTACAGTTAGCAAGGACAATCTTGTTACTGTTAAAGGTCCAAGGGGAACACTAACCCAACAGGTAGATAGGGATATTATGGTTGAAGTGAAAGACAGCGAATTGTTGATCACCCGGCCTACAGACCAGATCCGTCACCGTGCTATGCATGGTTTGTACCGCTCGTTAATTAGTAACATGGTTAAAGGGGTTACAGACGGTTTTAAAAAGCAACTTGAATTAGTGGGTGTAGGTTATAAAGCAGTTAGTACCGGAAACGTATTGGATCTTGCCTTAGGTTTTTCTCACAATATTATTGTTGAAGTTCCGTCTGAGTTAAAGGTTACTACCGAAACTTTAAAAGGACAAAACCCAAAAATATATTTAGAGGGAAGTGATAACCAGTTATTGGGTGCTGTTGCAGCAAAAATTCGTAGCCTGCGTAAGCCTGAGCCATACAAAGGAAAGGGTGTTAGATATTCTGACGAATTTATTCGCAGAAAGGCTGGAAAGGCTGCTGGTAAATAAGTCAGTGGGTCAATAGGTCGTTGAGTAAATGATCCTGGTAACGACCCAACTGACCAATGACTTAATGACTAACAATCCCCGGCCGTATCGGGGGAATAAATATAAAAACAATGGATAAATTAATTAAAAGGCAAAAAATCAGGTACCGCATTCGTGCTAAAGTAGCTGGTACTGCAACAAAGCCACGCCTTGCTGTATTTAGAAGCAATGCAGAAATTTATGCCCAGTTAATTGATGATACAAATGGTACCACATTGGCGGCTGCATCATCAAGAGAAAAGGATATTGTTGCCCAAAAAGTGCCGAAGGTTGAAAAAAGTAAGTTGGTTGGGGCCGCAGTTGCGCTTAAGGCAGTAGGATTAGGCATTACAACTTGTGTTTTTGATAGAGGTGGTAACCTTTACCATGGCAGGGTTAAAGCTGTAGCTGATGGTGCAAGAGAAGGTGGCCTTCAATTTTAATAATAGTATTTTAAATTTTGATTGTATACAATGTCAAAAGCAATTTTAAATAAAGTAAAAGGCGGAGACCTGGAACTGAAAGAAAAGGTAGTTTCTATTAACCGCGTAGTGAAAACTACAAAGGGAGGACGCACATTCAGCTTTTCAGCTCTTGTAGTGGTTGGTAACCAAAAAGGTGTAGTTGTTCATGGTTTAGGTAAAGCTAAAGAAGTACAGGAAGCTATTACCAAGGGTATTGAAGATGCTAAAAAGAACCTGATTAAAGTTCCGATTATGCATGGTACCATCCCTCACGATCAACTGGCTAAAGAAGGTGCTGCCAAGGTTTTAATTAAGCCGGCTGCTCATGGTACCGGTGTATTAGCCGGTGGTAGTATGCGTGCAGTTTTGGAAAGTGCAGGCCTTACCGATGTATTGGCAAAAAGTCTTGGTTCTGCAAATCCACACAACGTGGTTAAGGCAACCTTTAAGGCGCTTGCTTTACTAAGAGAACCCATCCAAATTGCCAGGACAAGGAACATTGGTTTAAAGAAAGTATTTGGAGTATAAAGGATGGTTTATAAGAAGTTAGTAGCAAAATATTAATTGTTACAGCCCTTATGACCTGAATATATTATTAATGTGAGAGTGGTAATGATTTTTGATCTTGCTACTTGCTACTAAAATTCTCACTACTATTTATGAAACGTATTAGAGTAACACAGGTTAAAAGCGGCATAGACAGAAACGAAACAGCTAAAAGAACTTTAGTTGCATTAGGTCTGCGCAAGATGAACGCTAGTGTAGAAGTAGAAGCTACACCCCAGATTTTAGGTATGGTTAGAAGAGTTGCCCACCTGATTAAGGTTGAAGAAATGCAATTTGTTGAAGCCAATTTAGCTGACCTGAAGGCTTAACTAAGTCTAAGGCATAAAGTCAAAACCTCACTTTTTAGTTTTGACTTTTTAATCTTTAAATATCAATGCGAGGGGATTGAACCCCGTTAAGTAAAAATCAAAAAAAATGAAATTACATACATTAAGACCAGCCAAAGGAGCAACACACAAAGAAAAGAGATTGGGCCGTGGTGAAGCATCTGGTAAAGGTGGTACTGCTACAAAAGGTAACAAAGGTGGTCAAAGCCGTGCAGGTTATAAAAGCAAAATGGCTCACGAAGGTGGGCAGATGCCAATTCAGCGTCGTTTACCAAAGCGTGGATTTAAAAATATTAATCGAATTGAATACAAAGTGCTCAACCTTGGCCAGATAGATCAATTGATTGAGAAGTATGGTTTCAATGAAATAAGCCCTGAAAATTTGTATATCAATGGGTTACTGGCACAGAATGATCTTATTAAGATTCTGGGTAACGGCGAATTGAAAGCTGCAGTAAATTTTAAAGTAAATGCAATAAGTGAGAAGGCAAAAGCGGCCATCGAAGCTGCTGGTGGCAGCGTTGAAATTGTCAGGTAATTTTAACGATATTTGTCGGACGCATCAATGATGCGTCTTTTTGGTTTTAGCGATTAACACCCACAACAACAGCATCTAGTGAAAAAACTTATTCAGACACTCAGGAATATTTGGACGATTGAAGAGCTGCGCAGCAAGATAATTGTTACGCTGGCATTGGTGTTTACCTACCGTTTAGGTACTCATATTGTTTTACCGGGTATGAACCCAAACCTGCTTGCATCGGCGCAGGCTAATGCAGCGCAGAATGGTTTATTAGGTTTATTCGACACATTTGCGGGTGGTGCTTTTTCTCAGGCATCCATTCTTGCTTTGGGTATCATGCCTTACATTTCTGCATCTATCTTTATGCAATTGATGACCATCCTGGTACCTCAATTACAAAAGGTGCAAAAGGAAGGAGACAGCGGCCGCAAGAAGATTAACCAATGGACGAGGTATCTTACTGTTATAGTTACTGCCTTTCAGGCAAGTGCTTATGTAGCCTACCTTAATGGTCCGGGTTATGCTGAAGCTATCATTCCTGCTTACAAATCATACTTTGCTATTTCAACAATATTAACCCTTACTGCAGGTACTTTATTTGTAATGTGGCTGGGCGAAAAAATTCAGGACAAAGGTTTAGGTAATGGTACGTCTATCATCATCATGGTAGGTATTCTTGCTCGTTTTCCGCAGGCTCTTATACAAGAGTTTGGAGCCAAACAAGCAAGAGGTGGCGGCGGTTTATTAATCTTCTTAATAGAGATTGCCATCTTTATTGCCATAGTTATGGGCATCATTGTTTTGGTACAAGGCGTTCGTAAAATACCGGTAAACTATGCCAAGCAAATTATTGGCAATCGCCAGTTTGGTGGAGCACGCCAGTTTTTACCAATGAAGGTTAACATGGCGGGTGTAATGCCCATCATCTTTGCCCAGGCAATTATGTTTTTACCAACCTTGTTTTCATTTACCAATATGGATGCAGGTAAGGGTATAGCAAAAGTTTTTGGCGACCATAGTAACTTTTACTACATGCTGGTTTATGCGGTTATGGTAATTGCATTTACATTTCTTTACACAGCCCTTATCTTCAATCCAAAACAAATGGCTGAAGATCTGAAACGCAATAACGGATTTATCCCAGGCGTAAAACCTGGTCAGCCAACTGCTGATTACATAGGTGCCATTATGGATAAAATCACTTTGCCTGGTGCAGTGTTCCTTGCACTGGTTGGCATACTCCCGGGTTTTGCCCAAAGGCTTGGCGTTACCAGCAGTTTT
>JAJAYD010000180.1 GCA_026786345.1 Chitinophagaceae bacterium | reverse complement strand
ATTGAACAAATGGCACGGGTAAAATCAGTGTTGCCCGAAACAGTTTTTCCACATGGTTTTGCTATTTTAAATGCTGATGATGATTTGGTGTATGCAATGCGAAAAGGACTGGATTGCAACATTGCCTTATTCAGCATGGACGAGAACAATCCACGCATTATTGAGCATTGCAAAAAGGGTGGAATAGCCGCTGTATTTGAAAATGATTACGTGACCATTTTAAAAGGAACCTGGAAGATAAGGGTTGACAAAGTGAGCGATATACCACTGACATTTGGAGGCAAGGCGATACACAATATTATGAATACCCTGCCTGCAATTTTGGCCACCTACCTGTTTAAGGGTATTAAAATCGAAGATATTAAACTGGCGCTACAAACCTTTATCCCCTCTCCTGCTTTAACTCCGGGGCGGTTAAATATGTTTAGTTTTAAGGAGTTTAAAATGCTGGTTGACTTTGCCCACAACCCTGCCGGCTTGCAATTATTGTGCGACTTTGTTTCAAAGCTGGATGGCAGTCCTAAAGTAGGTATCATATCAGGAACCGGCGATCGCCGGGATGAAGATATTAGGGAACTTGGACGCATCGCCGCACGTTACTTCGACGAAATTATTATACGAGAGGATACTGATCTGCGGGGTCGCACTTCCCAAAACATGCAGGAACTTATTTTAAGCGGTATCAACGAAGCACGTACCAGAGATATACCTATTACTACTGTATTAAAAGAAAGTGACGCCATTCAATTTGCTCATGATCATGCTAAACCGGGATCGCTGATAACCATCATGTGCGATAATGTAGCTAACTCGCTGGAACTGGTTAAAAGCCTGAAAGAAAAAGAAGATAAAAGAATAGGCTAATGGCTGGTGGGGGTTGTGTTTTTAGGGCGAAAAACTTTTTTAGAGAAAAATAAAAAAATGTTGGACCCAATATGCTCAAACCTTATTTTTGCACTCCATTAAACGGATTGCCTGATAGTATAATGGTAGTACGACAGTTTTTGGTACTGTTTGTCTTGGTTCGAATCCAGGTCGGGCAACTTTAAAAAGGACTTGATTTTCAGGTCCTTTTCTCTTTTCCCCACATTTTTCTTTCCTGGTTTCCCTCGAAAATGGATTTGACACAATACGTTGCATTACCGAAGACCATATTACACCGGCAAATATTTCTCAAAATTTCCTGTTCTGCAGTTTTAAAAAATGGGCAGTTGATGAAGCCAGTTTGAAATGGTGTGTTGCAACTGGTAGAAGCCTAAAACAACCATTAGGATTTTTATCGCTTCTTTCTCAATTGCCTTTCCTGCTTTTTACCCTTGTTCTCCATTTTATCAATTCAATCCACACTACGGACATACAGCCGATAGCCATACAGGTAAATAATTGTGAGGGACTTAAATGAGCAAATTCAAAAAAGGCATTTAATGGCGGAATATAAAGCAGCAATGTTGTAATGGCAACGGTGATAAAAACAATGAGGGCAACAAGGTTGTTTCGGTACCGTAAAGTAGTAAAAATGGAATAGAAAAAGGAACGGTTTACCAAAGTCAGAAATATATTGGCAGCAATTAACGTAGTAAACACCATGGTTCGGGTATGCGCCTCGTTGTATGAAAGGTTAACGGAATATTGATACACAAACAAGGTCCCTGCTGTTACGGCAAGGCCCTGGATAATACTGGTGGTTAACTCTTTCCAATTGAAAAAGGTAGATGTAAATGACCGGGGTTTTTGAGACATGGCATTTTGCTCCATGGGTTCATTTTCAAAAACGATGGAACACGTTGGCCCCATAACCAATTCTAAAAAAATGATGTGCAAAGGAGAGAAAATGTTTGGATAAATCCACCCCAAAGCCAACGGTATAAAAACAGTAAGAATAATGGGAATATGAATGGATATGATGTATTGAATTGCTTTCTTGAGGTTGGTGTAAATCTTTCTGCCCATAGCAACAGCATCCACCATTTTAGAAAGATCATCTTCAACCAATATTAACGAAGCGGCCTGTTTGGCTATTTCCGTTCCCTTCTTCCCCATCGCTATTCCTATATGGGCAGCCTTTAATGCAGGACCATCATTTACACCATCACCCGTCATTGCTACAACTTCGTTATTGGCTTTTAGGGCATTGATAATTTTCAGCTTCGCATCAGGAAACATTCTGCAAAAAATGTTGGTAGTTTGTACGCTTCGCTGCAATTCACCTGGCGACATCAACATTAAATCATTGCCTGCCAGGCTATTTTCAAAACCTTTAAAATTGATTTGTTTGGCAATGGCGGTTGTGGTGGCGGCATTGTCACCCGTAATAATTTTTACAGTTATGCCAGCCTGGTAAAACCCTTTCAAAACTTGTTGTATATTTTTCTTTGGTGGGTCATAAAACGCAACAATTCCTTTAAAAATAAACTTTAATTCCTGTTGGGTTTTGGGATAGTCGTCACCCTCCATAACACCCTCACCAACTGCCAATACACGGTACCCCTCACTTGTTAATTGTTTTAAGGCCTCTTCAATATTTAGCTGCTCCTCCTTTGTCAATTTACTCACTTGTATCAATGCTTCCGGGGCACCTTTGGCCGCAATAATTCTTGTACCCAGGGTATCCTTAAAAACATGTGTCATCATAGGAGGCTTGCCACCTAACGCATATTCATGAACCATTTTATAATGTGGCCTTTCATCACCGGTATTTAAATTGGTATACGCACTATGCAACGCCACCTCCATGGGGTCGAAAGCAATTGGTTCGCTTGCCCACATAGCCAGTGTCATCAATTTTTTTCATCTTCAGTAAGAGCGTTTTCCGGTTCAGTAATATGATTGGTTGGGGTTGAAAATATTTTAGCAAGCGACATTTTGTTCTCTGTAAT
>JAJAYD010000179.1 GCA_026786345.1 Chitinophagaceae bacterium | reverse complement strand
CGCATTCCTCCGGGTATTTTATAAACTTTAATGGCCGATCAAAGAACATTAGCTGAAATTATAGCCCCGATTGAAGTGGAAAGCCCGGACCACGCTTAGCGTGGGAGGACTTGCAACGAAAAGCGGGACCACCGCCTCACCCTGGTAAATTACCGAGCTTCAAAGAATTGCTTCCAACTCTTTTAAATGGTAAATGGTGTGCGTTGGTTTTAATGCAGTTTCTTCCTTTATGTGGTTTACAAAAACAGTGTCCATGCCAGCGTTCATAGCACCCTGTATATCTGCATCCAGGTTATCGCCCAACATTAAACTTTCGTGGTAGCAACAGCCGGCACGGTCAATGGCAAAATCAAAAATTTCTTTGTGTGGTTTTAGACAGCAGGCAACTTCACTTGTAATCATGTTTCTAAAATGATGACTGATGCCTGCATTTTCAAGTTTCGTCCATTGTATTTTTTCAAAGCCATTTGTTATAAGATGCAACACGTAACCCTTGGCAACCAGGTACGTTAATATTTCTTCGGTATGCGGAAAAAGCGCCTTTTTTACAGGTAAATGTTCCAGGTAATCTTTGCTCAAAACCTTTGATAATTTCTCATCGCCAATTTTAAACTCCAGCAACGTATGCCACATGCGCTTCCATTTTAAATCTTCCTGTGTTATATGGCCATGATGGTAGCGGTCCCACAACTTTTTATTGTGGTACGAGTAATGTGTATAAAAGCCATCAAAGTCGGGAGTAACAGAAGCATGCAATTCGTGCAACGCAAATAATTCGCGGAGCGTTTCCTTCGAATTGGTTTCAAAATCCCAAAGCGTATGATCGAGGTCGAAAAATAAATGTTTGTATTGCATGCTTCTTTATAATACTGAATGTTTATTGGTAGGTTTGGTTGCACCACCTTGTTAACTTAGCCCCACAAAGGTAAAAAGACGGTATTCAACAAACAGACACTTAACAGTAATACAATGAATGTAATTATAACCGGCGCTTCAAAAGGAATAGGCAAAGCCATAGCAGACAAATTTGCAGCCGATGGAAATACCATAGTTGCCTGTGCCCGCAACGAAGTGGATTTGTATAAAATGATGGAGGAGTTACAGACAAAATACCCCACTTGCCTGGTGCGGCCGCGCAAAGTTGATATGAGCAGCATGGCTGAAGTTAAAGAATTTGGTAAATGGATTTTGGATCACAACCTGGTACCCGATATACTGGTTAACAATGCCGGGCAGTTTTACCCCGGTAGCGTTCACAGCGAGGAAGAGGGCTTTTTGGAAAAGACGATTGAAGTGAATTTGTACAGCGCCTATCATCTTACACGTGCTTTGTTACCGGCCATGATGGCTGCACAAAAGGGCCACATTTTCAACATGTGCTCCATTGCATCGTTACAGGCTTATGCCAACGGGGGGTCTTATAGCATTAGCAAGTTTGCCCTGCTGGGTTTTAGTAAAAACCTGCGGGAAGAAATGAAACCCTATGGCATAAAGGTTACTGCTGTTTGCCCGGGTGCTACCATGTCGGCCAGTTGGGAAGGTGCCGATATAGACCCGAAACGCATTATGGAAGCTAACGATATTGCTGAAATGGTTTATGCCGCCAGTAAACTATCGCCTATGGCTGTAGTTGAAGACATTATTTTACGTCCGCAATTGGGCGATCTGTAATTGTCGTTCGGGTTTTTTGCTTCGCGATAAATACACACCTTCATTTATTATCTTCGCCGAATGGAACAACTGTTGCAACAAATTGAAGAAGTGAAGCAGGAAATGGCTGCTTTTGAGGCTACAAATAATGAGCAGGCAGAAGCTTTTAGAATTAAATTTTTGGGTACAAAGGGGGTGGTAAAAGGCATCATGGGCGAAATGATGCAGGTACCTGTTGATCAGAAAAAAGAATTTGGACAATTGCTTAACAGCTTTAAAACCTTTGCCGAAGAAAGATATGAAGCCCTTAAAAATGGTTTGCAATCCGCAGAAGAGCAGAGTGGCGCGACAGATTTTGATTGGACTTTACCGGGCGATGCAACACCAGTGGGTACAAGACATCCGTTGTCGCTGGTGAGAAACCAGATGGTTTCCATATTTAAAAAATTGGGTTTTGCCGTTGCCGAAGGGCCTGAGATAGAAGATGACTGGCACAACTTTACCGCACTAAACCTGCCGGAACATCACCCGGCCCGCGATATGCAGGATACTTTTTACCTGCATAAAAATCCTGATTTTTTATTGCGTACCCATACCAGTAGTGTGCAGGCCAGGGTATTGGAAAAACAAAAACCTCCTGTTCGTATTATTTGTCCTGGCCGTGTATACCGCAACGAAACGATTAGTGCAAGGGCCCATTGTTTCTTTCACCAGGTTGAAGGGTTGTATGTTGACGAGCACGTAAGCTTTGCCGATTTAAAGCAAACGCTCTATTTTTTTGTACAGGAAATGTTTGGTAAAGAAGCAAAAATTCGCTTTCGTCCAAGTTATTTTCCGTTTACGGAGCCCAGTGCCGAAATGGATATAAGCTGTACAGTGTGTGGCGGCAGTGGTTGTAGTTTGTGCAAACATACCGGCTGGGTAGAGATATTGGGCTGTGGCATGGTGCATCCTAAGATGTTGGAAAACTTCAATATTGACTCAAATAAATTCACCGGTTTTGCTTTTGGAATGGGTGTAGAACGTATTTGTCAATTAAAATATAGGATTAACGATCTGCGTCTGTACTCTCAAAACGACATCAGGTTTCTGCGCCAATTTACAGGAGCATTATAACATTGCTTTGATTTTTTTTTAACTATCGTGCAAGTTGCTTATAGGTTGTACATGTAATAAATTAAAATAAGTGGAGAATATCCAGGTAACTGTTAAACTTAAATAACAAAAACAAATCCCATTTAAACATATTGACGTAATTGAGAGCAAAAGTGTTTTAACAACTCTGGCTTTAAACACTTGACCTTATTATGTGTTATAGACTTAAATTCGCAACTTATTTAATACTTCACACTCATGATCGCTATTCTTGCATTCTTTTTTGGACACTGGTTTTTGTCATTATTCTTTCATACATTTTTTCTTCACAGGTTTGCTTCTCACCAGATGTATACAACCAGTAAAACATGGGAGAAGGTTTTTTACTTTCTTACCTGGTTTACACAAGGTTCTTCTTTTTTAGTGCCAAGGGCGTATGCAGTTATGCATCGTATGCACCACGAATACAGCGATACAGAACAAGATCCACATTCGCCCCATTTTTTTAAAGATGTTTGGCACATGATGTTACACACCGCCAAGATTTACCAGGCTTTTTTAACAGGAGAAAGATTACCTGATAAGCAATTTACCCGTGAGTATTTACCCAACTGGGAAAAGCTGGACCGTATAGGATACAGCTGGCCCAGCCGCCTGTTATTTTCTGCAGGATATATAGCGTTTTATGTTGTGTTTGCACCATCAGCCTGGTTCTTTTTGTTGTTGCCTTTTCACTTTTTAATGGGGCCAATACAGGGCGCAATTGTAAACTGGTTTGGTCATAAACTGGGATACAGCAATTTCGACAACGGCGATCATTCAAAAAACTCTTCACCCTGGGGCATCTTGCTTATGGGAGAGTTGTTTCAAAACAATCATCATCATGCAAAAAACAATGCAAACTTTGCTCGTAAGTGGTACGAATTTGACCCTACTTACGCGGTGATGCGCATGTTGCACCTGGTAGGAATCATCAAACTTAAAAAATTGGCAGCGGTAATGCCAATGGAAGAAAATGTAAATGCCAATTTATTGCAAAGAAAGAAAGTAGCATCGTACTAATAGTTACTCTAAATATTTTAAGAACCCTGGCATTGCCGGGGTTTTTAGTTTTAGGCTGTTGCCAGTATCAGCGCTGCTTGCATAAAATCAAGTGTATCTTAAGTACGGCAATAATTCAAAATAAATAATGACCGAAAGCAATCCATACAACAATTAATTTTGATGCTTTAAAGTAATAACCACCTTTAATGGATATTAAAACTATTTGCGTTTGCGGTGCAGGAACCATGGGTGCGGGTATTGCACAGCTGGCAGCCCAACAAGGTTTTAAAATAATTTTGTTTGATGTAAACCCTGTAATGCTTGCTAAAGCAAAAGCCGACATTGAAAACAATCTTGAAGCGCAGGTCAATAAGACAAGAATTACAGATGAAGCCCGTTTATCAACCTTAAAAAACCTTGGTTTTATTGACCAGGTTAATGCATGCATAGCCAATGTTTGCATAGAAGCCATTGTAGAAAATATAGAGGCGAAAGTTTGCCTCATCAACCAACTGGCAGCAATCAATAACACCGATACCATTTTTGCAACCAACACCTCTTCACTTTCAATAGATAGCATAGCCGAAAAAACTGTTTGTGCCGAAAGGGTTTTGGGTATGCATTTTTTCAACCCGGCTTATATTATGAAATTGGTAGAAGTAGTGGAAGGAAGCAAAACCCATAAACAGGTTTCAAACGCTATCATGACCTTGGCAAGTCAACTGGGCAAAACACCCGTTTTGTGTAAAGACTTTCCGGGCTTTATTGTAAACCGTGTTGCAAGGCACTATTATTTAGAAGCTATGAAATTGGTAGAAGAAGGCATTGCCGACATTGAAACTATTGATGAGATCATGGAGGCGTCGGGATTTAAAATGGGGCCGTTTAGATTGATGGACCTGATAGGGATGGATATTAACTTAAGCGCCAGCAATGCTGTTTACCAGGCCCTTGGCAAACCCGAAAGGTTACAGCCTGCTGCTTTACAAAAGCAAATGGTTGAAGCAGGCAAATTAGGCCGCAAAACAAAACAAGGATTTTACAATTACTAACTGCTTTTAAACAGGCTTACCTGTACCACTTAATGTCCGATCAAATAACTGCACCCACTGAAACTGCCGAAAAGCAACATGCGCTGCCACGCATTTCAAAAGTTTTTGTGACCGGTGGAACGGGCCTTGTAGGAAGTAATTTAATTAAGGAATTGATTAGCCAGGGTAAAAGCGTAACAGCCATTCACAGAGGCACCATCCCGTCACATTTATTACACGATTCTGTTCAATGGATTAAAGGTGACATTCTTGATATTATAGCCCTCGAAGAAGCCATGCCGGGTATGGACGAGGTGTACCATTGCGCCGCAATTGTTTCTTTTAATCCTGCCCGCAGAACAGAGATGTTTAAAATAAATGTAGAAGGCACCGCAAACGTGGTGAACGCAGCAATTAATTGTGGGGTAAAAAAATTGCTTTTTGTAAGCTCGGTTGCTGCATTAGGACGTATTAGAAAGGACCAGGTTATAGATGAGATGATGCACTGGACCAAAGAAACCAGTAACAGCGATTATGGTAAAAGCAAGTACCTGGCAGAAATGGAAGTATGGCGGGGAATGGGTGAAGGATTGGAGGCTGTTATTATTAACCCGGTTATTATTTTAGGGGCAGCAGATTGGAATAAGGGTTCTGCCGGTATGTTCAAATCAGCTTACAACGAATTTCCCTGGTATACTGAGGGCTCCGGCGGATTTGTAGATGTGAATGATGTTGTAAAAGCCATGGTGCTGCTAATGGACAGTGAGGTAAGTGATCAGCGCTTTATCATTTCTGCTGAAAACCAAACCTATCACCGCGTCTTCTCTTTAATGGCAAAGGCTTTTGGCAAAAAACCTGCCTACAAAAAAGTAACACCATTTCTGGCAAATGTTATATGGAGAATGGAAGCCGTAAAAGGTTTCTTTAGCGGTAGCGATCCGTTGCTGACCAAAGAAACAGCCAATACCGCCCTGACAAAAGTAGCTTTTGACAATACCAGAATGCTCTCTCAACTACCCCAATTTACATACACACCGTTGGAAGAAACCATTGACAGGGTTTGTAAAGAAATTAAAGATCTTCAACATTTAAATTGATGAAACGGGTTGCATAACTCTTGTAACCGGCCCATAGAATTCATTTGCATCTTATTTCATTGTTGAATCCATTTTTGGCATTCTTGATGTGTCCGGAGAATTAACACCCGGTGGCGAATTCAACGTTCTTCCTTCCTGGTATTCAATAGTGGTATCGCTATTGATGTTGGCTTTATCTTCCGGATTTTGGCAGGCAATTGCTCCAACCATTGCAATAGCTGTAAGTAGTTTTTTCATAATGTAATTTTTCGTTTAGATAACCTTACAATTTGCAATTACCCTGCCATCGGGTAACAGTTGTTACCCGCTGATTTAATACGCAAATTGTTGGTGGTTGAGGTGACAAAATGAAAAATGAATAATGAAAAATGAATAATAAAAACCTTTGTGTCTCTTTGCGCCTTAGTGTCTTGGTGGCTAAAAAAAAGATGACGGTTGACAGATGACGGTTGACAGAAAGAAGTTGGTCGTTGGTAGTTATTGGTTTACGTTGAATTTTAAATGCTAAATATTGACGAAGAACGTTGGGGGAGGATGGTTGCCTTTTGCAATATGCTTTTTACTTTTTACTTTTTCATCCGTTCCCCTTCCTGCTGCCGTACATCTATAGTTCAAAAAATTTTTTCAATGCATCTTACTGCTTCAAATACCCGTCATGCGGTCAGTATTCAAAAACTATATTCAGTCATTTATTTTGCTTACTCAATCCAGGCACACCGTCATAGTATTCATGAAAGATTAAAACAATCATGAAATGAGAACAATTTTACTGATACATGGTGCTCTTGGTTCCAAAGAAGATTTACAACTCTTACTCACCAGCTTAGGATCAACTTTCGCAGTGTATTCCATCAATCTTTATGGTCATAACGGCGAGCCGGTTGACCAGGACTTTTCCATTGAAGGATTTGGACAGCAGGTTTTGGATTGGATGAGGGAAATGAACCTGGAAACAATAAATATTGCCGGCTACAGTCTGGGCGGTTATATTGCCTTATACCTGGCGCTTTCTTATCCTGAAAAAATTGAAAAAATTGTTACGCTTGGTACCAAACTCTATTGGGATAGATCAATAGCCGAAAAAGAAGCGGGCAAATTAGATGCTCAGGTTATACAGGAGCGATTTCCGGACTACGCATCGCAACTCATTACAAAACACTCAGCAGAAAACTGGAAGACCGTGCTTGCAAAAACAGCTGGTTTGTTTTTGCATATAGGCCAGTTTAATCCTATGGGGTTCGAAAAATTTAGCAACATTTCGTGCCCTGTATTACTCATACTCGGCGACAGGGATAAATCAGTCTCCATTGTTGAAACTACAACCGCATATAAAGAATTACCACAAGGCCACTTAGCCGTGTTGCCCAATACACGCCATGCAATTAACGAAGCAGACCATGAGCTGTTGGCATACCTTATTACCTCCTTTATTAATTTGTAACAAGTAGTAAAACCCGCCAACTTTATCTTTGAGGGTATGAAACCCGTATTAATCTATTGTTACGATGCATATTGTGGATGGTGCTATGGCTTTAGTAAAGTGATGGTACAAATTGCACAGGAGTTTAAAGAGGTTGTTGAAACCGAAGTGCTCTCCGGAGGAATGATTCTTACCGACAAGCCGGTGCATATTTCTGCAACTTCGGGTTACATACAAAAAGCTTATAAAAATGTTGAAGAGCTTACGGGTACCAAATTTGGTAACGATTACCTGTGGCATATTTTCAATTTTGAAGATAGTGACTGGTATCCCCACTCCGAAAAGCCTGCCATAGCCATGTGCATTTTTAAAGAGTTTTATCCTGATAGGAGTATTGAATTTGCGGCGGACCTGCAATATGCCCTGCACTACGAAGGTCGCGACTTAACCGATGACGAAGCTTACAGGCACCTGTTGGATAAATACAGCATTCATCCGGAAATTTTTTACGAAAGGCTTACAAGCGAAGAATACAAAGAGAAGGCTTACTACGAATTTTCGCTGGTGAAGCAATTAAAGGTAACCGGCTTCCCGGCCGTGTTTTTACAAACCGGCGAGCTAAAATTTCACCTGCTGGCAAATGGTTATACCAACTACGAAACCTTGAAAACAAGGCTGACCAGTGCCTTACAGGAGGTTGCATAACACCAAAGCCAGCATTACTTACTTTTCTCAAATTCAATTGCTTGAATGCTATTTTTTTGGAAACAGAAAGTTGAGCGCTATTGTAGCTTTGTTGCTGCCTGCCCCGCCAAACTTGGCCGTGTGGACACAAATTGTGGTATTTAGATTTTAAAAAATCCTAAATAGAAAACGGCTAATTGCTCCAGAGG
>JAJAYD010000178.1 GCA_026786345.1 Chitinophagaceae bacterium | reverse complement strand
TTGCAAATTCCCGTACTGCTGCATTGGAGTTGAGAGATAAGATACCTCCCATTTATTTACAAATACCCGGCGCACTGCGTAACTATCTTCAGTACCAGCACCAATCCCCCTTGTTTACCCTGGTAAGGTTTGGCAAATGGAACGACATTTTAGAATTGAAAGTAAACGACTCATTAAGATTCACATCGGTTTTGCAACATTTTAGCAGGGGAATGGCACTGGCTAAAACCCAAAAAATTAATGAGGCAAAAATTGAATTAAGTAAGATGGAACAAGCAATGAAAGACCCTGCGCTTAAGGTACCGCTTACCCCTTTTAATGATGCCTACCATCCTTCGCTTATTGCGTTTTATTTATTACAGGGTACAATAGCTGAGCAACAGGAAAAATGGCAAGATGCCATTAATCATTTTAAAGAAGCGGTTGTAACTGAAGACAACCTGATCTACAATGAGCCTCGTGACTGGTTATTACCGGCAAGGCAATACCTGGGAAAGGCATTGGTTGCAGCGGGCCAATATACTGAAGCTATCAAAGTATTTGAAAAAGATTTGGAGATCAATCCCAACAATGGCTGGTCGTTAAGTGGCTTGCGCTTGGCCTACCAAAAATCAGGCAAATCATCCATGGCCATGGCTGTAAATAAAAGTATTGCCACTGCGTGGAAGATAAAAGATGTTGTTATTGAGGATGCGGTGTTTTAAGGGTTGGTTGGTGGTTATTCGTAGTTGGTTGGTGGTTGGAAGTTGTTAGTAGAAAGTTGACAGAAAGAATAGTTGTTGGTTGACAGATGACAGAAAAACCGCAATCCTTAGCGCTATTTTGTGCCTTTGCGTCTTTGTGGTTCAAAAAAAGTAGATGGTTGACAAAAAAAGTCACCATGTATTACTGTGCCGTCGTGCCTCCGTGGTTCAAAAAGGCCTTAAATCAGTCTTGCATAAGAAAATACATCTTCAGCACTCCTCTATTTTTCACTTCAATTTCTCCCCTGTATTCACATTCAAATTCATCTTTAATTTGCGCTCTGGTGGTTTCTGAAAGATTGATACGGCCGGGTTTCGACATCGATTCCATACGCGACGCGATGTTAACCGTGTCGCCCCAAATATCGTATTGCCATTTTTTTATTCCAACAATGCCGGCCACTACGGGCCCGGTATGTATGCCCATCCTAATATTGAAATGGTTTATTCCATCCTCTACATCCAGGTTTCCTTCCACCACTTCCATCATTTCTTTGGCAGCGTTAATAACGTTTCGTGCATGAGCCGGATTTAATGTTGGCAGGCCACACGCACACATGTAAGAATCACCAATAGTCTTTATCTTCTCCAATCCGTATTTGGTGGTTATTTCATCAAACTTTTTAAAATAAAAATCAAGGCTTTTTACCAATTGTACCGGTTCTATATGTTCAGCAAATTTTGAGAACTCCACAAAGTCTGTAAAGAGAACAGTAA
Organism: Chitinophagaceae bacterium; assembly: GCA_026786345.1. Taxonomy (GTDB): domain Bacteria; phylum Bacteroidota; class Bacteroidia; order Chitinophagales; family Chitinophagaceae; genus Segetibacter. The sequence continues at coordinate 5,871 of JAJAYD010000178.1, read as the reverse complement.
CCTGGTCAAATTTTACTGCTTCAACTTTTCCATTCATCTTTAACTCCATAGCCGTCTCAACCGGTAATATATTTAACAACAACGATTCCGATCTCTTCTTTTCTCTCGAAATGTTTTTATAATACCAATAAAGCGTTCCTAATAAAACAACTGTAAGTCCAAGTATTACGCCGAGGGCAATCAGTAGTTTATTTTGATTCTTCTTTTGCTGGCTCAGCATATTTACTTCAACCTGCTTTTGCGAAACCTCATAATCTGTGCGTAAGTCACCCATTTTTTGTTGCGATTCAATATTGTTCACACTGTCACGGTAAGTAATATAGTTTTTATAGTACTGAAACGACTGGTTGATGTTACCCATCATTTCATACAATTCTGAGAGTTTTAAATTAGCGCCAGAGATTTGCTCCTTCAATCCGTATTGCTGTGCAAGTTGTAAACTTTTTAGAGCAAAATTCAACGCTGTTTGCTCATCTCCTTTTTTCAAATAAATGTCACTCATGGAAATAAGATACTCGCAAATGGGATAATAATCCTCGTTTTCTTCCAGTATAGGAATTGCCTCGTTGATGTATTTTTCTGCAAGATTGTCCTTTCCTAAAAAAGCATACACCATACCCAGGTTTCCCCGTATATACCCTTTACCTGTTGCGTAGTTGATGGAATCGAAAATAATCTTTGCTCTCCCAAAATATAACAAAGCCGAATCAAAATGTTTGACTTTCATGTAATCATCGCCGGCATTTGATAATACGGAAGCAAGCCGTTTTGGTTCATTCAATTTTTTGAGAATAACTATAGCTTTTGCATAATAATTTATGGCGTTTGCATGATTATTTGCAGAGGAATACACATCACCAATTGCACCATAGGCATCTCCCTCACCAATTAAATTATGTGTTTTGCCGGCTACTTCAGCACTTTTAAAATAGGCATCAAGCGCCTCATCAAGATTGCCCTGCATTCTCTTTTTAGTACCCTTTAAAAAATAACCGACACGCAGGTATTTGGTATTATTTGTTTTTTGAGCCAACGAAATAAGTTCTTCTGCATAATATAAACCTTGCTTTAAATCTCGTACTTCGTTAAAAGACATAAGTCTGAGAAGCGACAGGCGGGAAGAGTCGGGGAGGTTGTTTTGCTGATAAATTTTAGCCAGGCTATCGGCTACTTTTTGGTCTTGAGCAACCGCTGTAGAGAAAAAAAACCAAAGAATGCCAACAAGAAGAGAATAAACTTTTTTTTAAACGAAAATATTTGTGGAAGCACAGAAATTTTGGGGTCATATTCTAGTGCATCACCACCACCGATGGGTTTCCAAAAAATTAAATATTCATAGGTGGTAAATGGTGCATTTGAGGAAATAATTCCTTCCCAATCGCTACCTACCGGGTGAGGCAGCGCTGAAAAAACGTAAGGTGAATTTACTTTCTTTTTTATAGAAGTCATAGAGGCAACGCCACAGTTGGGATTAATTTTCCACTCAATATTGTTTCTTCTTATGGTATTGGAATGGCCGTTATCAGACAGCTTTAAGTCACCGGTTGCAGTAAATCCCTTCAATATTTTAATTTTCTGTATAGCTGGCATTTATTAAATATTTAAAATAAAAAGAAACAAAACAAAATGGTATAAGTTGAAGAATATTCTCTGAGAATAATCTTATACAATAAAAGGGTTTGATTTTGGATTTTAAAAATACTATTAGAAACTGTAGGTTACCTTTTTCGCTTTCTGAAAAAATGGAATGAAAATATACTCACTAAAATCATCGCCACAACAGCAACTATCTTGGGTAACAAAGCTAGTATTCCAATATTAGGCAGTACCGATATTTTAGGATCATAAGTTAATATATCACCCCCTGCCTTTGCGCGCCATAATATTGAATACTCATACGTTGTAATAAAATTTGGTTTAAGCTCTATTTTTCCTTCCCATCCTTCACCAATATTATGTGGTTGAACCCGAAATATTTCAGGAGATCCGGATTTTTTTTCAATAGAGGTAATTTCATAAACATTTGCATCTTCTTTAATGCTCCAATTAACAGAATCCATTTTTTTAGTCCATATATGCTTGTCAGATATTTTCAGCTCACCAGTGGAAGCATCACCGCTTTTAATTTTGATTTTATGTGTCTTAGACATGGAATTAAAAATTTAAGTATGAATAAAAGTGAATGGTTTTGATATAAAATAAGTAAAAAAAGTGTACAAAAAAGAATGTTGTGCTATTAATTATTTATTTAATCTAAGATCAATGAACCAATCCGTTTTAAACGTCGTTGCCGAACTTGTATGGGCATTCCAGAAATAGGGATATGGCTAAAGGTTAAAAGCAACAGAAACTGCTTCCGTCATTGTAAACTATTTCGCACCCATCCGGATAATGGCAAAGTCTACAGCAGATCTTAAAAGAAATTCCGGTTGTCCAGGTACAGTTAAGTTCTACACCTCTTGCATTTTTGATACCATTTTCGTTTATTGTACTTTATTTATTTTCAACCCTTTTAAACTATACTATGGCAGTATCAACTTTATCACCAATGAAATTGCTTAAAACCCCTGAAATACTATTGAAATATGGTAACCCGGGAGATCAGCAAAATTTTGCAGTCATCGAAGTACCCTTTCCTATGATTGTAGCGTGGGATAGAACCACAAAAATCAAAAGGTTTACCTGTCATAAATTAATAGCCACCCAGCTTAGACAGGTATATGTTGATATTTTAAGTGAATATGGATTACCTGAAATTGAAAGGCTTGGCATAAATATATATGGAGGGTGTTTTAATCACCGGCCAAAAAGAGGAACAGAAAATTCGTATACCAATGCCATTAAAGCCGGTGACCTAAATAAGGCAGCCAGCTTTTTAAGTGTTCATAGCTGGGCCATTGCTATAGATATGGATCCGGATAGAAATAAGTTAAATGAGAACCATACTACGGCCCGATTTGCCAAGCCGGCATATAAAAAAATGATTGATTGTTTTTATCGCAATGGCTTTGTTGGGTTAGGCCCCGAAAAGGATTATGATTGGATGCATTTTCAGATTGGCAGCTAAACAATATGCAAAAAACAGCTGCAATGGCTGTTTTATATTCGCACTATGTTTGGTACAATTACAGATCAACCTATCCTGGCCTTCTAACGTCTTTTCAAAATTGTTATAGAAAAGAGGCGGCATTCTTCAATGCCACCTCTTTCAATTTAAAATGCCAGCGTTTAATTGATGACAATCTCCTGCTTACTGGTTTGTGCCTCCTGTAACAACGGAATACTTACCTGCAAAACCCCATCCTCGTACTTAGCTTTGATGTTGGTGCTGTCTACAGAATCATCCAGCGTAAACGTGCGGACAAAACCACCGCGGCTATACTCCCGTAAAATCCATTCAGGGCGGGGAAAGCCCTCGGGTGGCGTGTAAGAGATTGTCAGTTCCTTACCCTGCACATCTAACTTAAAATGTTCTTTGATGCGACCAGGTGCAAAAACCAGCATCTCGTAGCTGCTACCTGTTTTGGAAATGTTAACTGCGGCCCTTTGCATTGAGCGGATGAGAAGCGGCCGTTCCCTTCTTCCGTGGCGTTCGCCTTTTGCGGCGCATGACTGATTGTAGTTCATGTTTTACTTTTTAAATGAATAAATAATATCCATAAAACATCATTAACAATCAGGCCATTTATATTTTACAAGACGATTTGGCAGAACGAAAAAAGAAGGGAGTAAGCTGAAAAGTTTCTTATTTTATAACCCATAGAATCCTTGCAAGCCGCCGTTTGATAGATGAGTTGATATAAAAATCATCGACCGGAAAATATTTAAAACGTTGATTTGGGTGCTCCTCTTCAAACTTCCTCTTAAAAGAAGTGGTTGGATTAATAGAGCAGAGTCTGTGTGGATGAACAGTAAAGCTTTAAAGTCGTTGATTAGTGGGTATATGATTTTATTGGAATTAAGTAGTATCATCCTCTAAATTTTCTTCTATCTTCTAACGCTTAAATTCTATCTTCTATCTTCTAACACATTCTTTTTACTTTTTACTTTTCACTTACATTCATCTTTCAACTTATGATTAACCGACGCGAACTTTTTCAAGGCATAGGTGCCACCGCAGCCTTATCGCTGTTGCCCGGTTTAGGTAACGCCGGTAAACCTTTTAAGCCTTCAGGCAATTTTACTTATTGTCTTAATATGGCCACCATACGTGGTCACCAACTTGGTTTTGTAAAAGAACTGGAAGTTGCTGCAGAGGCGGGTTTTCGCAGTGTTGAAATTTGGATAGATGCCTTACAAAAGTACCTGGACAACGGAGGTACACTTACTGATGCAAAAAAAAGGTTGAACGATTTGGGGATTGTTGTAGAAAACTGCATTGGCTTTGCCCCCTGGATTGTAGAGGATGAAGCTAACCGCAAAAAGGGCCTGGAGCAAATGAAACGTGAAATGGATCTGCTTGCTCAAATAGGCTGCAAACGCACCGCGGCCCCACCTGTCGGTGCTACCCAAAATAATTTGCTCGATTTAAAACATGTGGCTGCACGTTATAGGGCAGCATTGGAGGTAGGCGATACAACCGGTGTCATACCACAGCTCGAAATGTGGGGCTTCTCTACAAACCTTAGCCGCGTAAGCGAGGTAATGTATGTAGCGTTAGAAAGCGGCCATCCTTCAGCAAAAGTATTGCTCGATATTTTTCATTTGTATAAAGGGGGAAGCAGTATTGAAACACTACCTCTGGTAAGCAGTGCTGCCATCGACATTTTACATTTAAATGATTACCCCGCAAACCTGCCTGCTGCAACCATTACCGATGCCGACCGCATATACCCCGGAGATGGTATAGCTCCTATACGCGGCGTATTACAGACCCTGCAGAACCGCAACAAACCTTTAATACTTTCCGTAGAAGTGTTTAATAAAAACTATTACAAGCAAGAGGCTTTGGTGGTTGCTAAAACAGCTTTAGCAAAAATGAAAGCTGTGGTAAAAGGGCTGTAAAAAGTTGTAGGTTGATTGATGACAGTTGACAGTAAATAATCTTTGTGAGACTTTGTGCCTTAGCGCCTTTGTGGTTTAAACTTGACTATTCACCATTCACCATTCTCGCCTCTATCTTCTAACTTTGAAAATAGCCAGCATTAGATAGATAGATAGATAGATAACGATTCAACGCTCCCTATCGGTACTTATACCACGACCCGGTATTAAATAGCAGCACACTTTCCTCCTCCTTCATCCAGCCACTACGTAGTAATTTTTTCATGGCAATAAAAGTGCTGCTTCCTTCGGGAGAAAGTAACAGCCCCTCGCTAACTGCAATCTCCTCAATTCCGTTTTCAATTTCTTTTTCTGTAACTGTAAGCACAGTTCCATGACTTTCATTAATCACATTCATCATTAAATCTTTTGCAAAAGGAAAAGGAACGGCCAAACCATAAGCCAGGGAAGGAAGTGGTTTAAAATCGGCAGGGATGCTGCCAGACCTGAACACCTCTAACATAGGGGCGCAATTTTGGCTTTGAACAATTACCATCCTGGGCAGCTTGCCTGTTATCCAACCCATGCGTTTCATTTCGGCAAATGCCTTCCACATACCGATTAAGCCGGTGCCCCCACCGGTTGGGTAAATAATAACATCTGGCAATTGCCAGTTCAACTGTTCGGCAATTTCGTATCCTATTGTTTTTTTGCCCTCCAACCTATAAGGTTCCTTCATGGTAGAAACATCAAAATATCCTTTTTCGATTGACAACTGTTTGGCCAGTTTACCACAACTGTCTATAAGGCCATCCAATAAAATCAGTTCGGCACCAAACAACCTGCACTCCTCTTTTAAGGTTTCCGAAGTATGACGTGGCATAATGA
>JAJAYD010000177.1 GCA_026786345.1 Chitinophagaceae bacterium | reverse complement strand
GGCGGCATATGCTACATGTAATGAAGGGAGGCTTTGTATACTCCGCAAGGGATAAATTAGTGACTTGTGAATTACAGTTGAAAATTGAATAAAATGCACAAGAGTGCGATTGCTATGATTATACCAAATATTTTTTTAGATATTTTTTGATGTTTCTATGCTACTTTTTTATACTTATTCACATATGTTGCCTGGTTATTAATAACAGCGACTGCCCTTAAAGCTATTTTACTTCTTACTGCATTTATGACTGATTGTTCATGTTTACCTTCTTTCACTTTGCGCTCATAATAGTCTTTAAATTCATCGTAATGGGTGATAGCTGATATGGCTCCCATATGAAATAGTTTTTTTAGATCCTTGTTTGCCATTTTGTGTACTTTGTCACGCCCCTTTATACTGGTCCCGCTACTATTGCCAAAGGGGGCTACCCCGGCATAAGAAGCTAGCTGTTTGCCTGTTATTTTACAAATGAAGTTATTGGTGCAACAGATGAGATAAGCGGCAGTTAAGTGTCCTATGCCTGGTACCGATAATAGTAAATCATAGTTGTTCTTTATGGCGGTGTCTTGCTGTATTATTTGGTTGATGTTTTTTTCTACTATTTTAATCGACTGGTTTATACCATCAATGGCTGCTTTGTGCGCCTGCTCCAGGATAGCCTGGGTCTCTTCGAGATTGGATAATTTTAGCTCACCGAGGTAAACCTTTATACTGTTTTTCTGGGCCAGTAACCGGCTCCTTGCCGTCATCATATCTTTAAGCTTAAGGAACACAGGATTTAGTACAGGCGTGGCTTTAAGCTCATCTGCATTCTTAAAAGCATAGGAACAAAGGCGCTGACTATCTACTACATCATTCTTGCCACGTGCTATCCCAAAGCTCCATTTTATATGGGCTGCATTGCCTATGTATAATGGCAACCCTTCTTTACTGCAATATTCCCATATCAGCCGATGGTACACACCCGTATTTTCAATTACGAGCAAACTGTTCTCATCAAAGGTTACCTGATGCTTTTTAAGCCATTTAATCAATACTTTAATACCCGTGTGATCGTTATCAAAACGCTCGGTAATAGTGGGCTGCTTTTCATGATCTATTACACACATTAAGGTAATATCAACCCACAACTTAGATACGTCCATACCAAGAAAAAATTTCATTGTCTTTTTCATAATTTCGTTCTTACTTTTTAATTTATACTAACCAATTTACCCATCGTCCTAGTCCTTAATAATAGGTATAAAAACCTTAATTGCTATTCGGACACTAAGGGAAAAAGCAGCAGGGAATTTTATCGCACTATAGGTATAAAAACCTTGACGCAAAAGTTAATCAGTTCCCTGCTGCTGGTTAGTTATTCACACAAAATTGTGGATTGTGAAAAGAAAAAAGTAACAAAAAAGAAAACAGTAGTAATAATAGTAATATGTCTGGATAATAACTCAATACAAATCTAAAGGACGCAAGATAAGCCGAAATAAGATTTACTGCCGGCAACCCAAAATTCATTGGTGGTACCCACTTCTTTCAAACTCGAATGCGTTTTTATACAAATACAAAAAGCCGTCCCGGTAAGGACAGCTTTAATTATTTAACCACATTCAGTTGATTATTTAGCTGATAAAAAATCCTTCACTTTATCCTTGTGAATGATTGCCTCTTTAAAAGTGTATGCTCCGGTTTTAGGACTGCGTACAGCCTTAATTACCTTGCTCCAGTTTTTAGCTTCCGCTGCGGCTTTCTGGTCTTTTGTCTTGATCGCTGTTTTAGCTGCTTTTGCCATTTTATAAGTTTTAGGTTTTAAGTTGTAAGTGATAAGTTTGAACCGCAAATAAGTGAGGTTTTCAACTAACTACAATCAAAACTATTTAATCTCTTTGTGTACGGTTACTTTCTTCAAAATGGGGTTGAATTTTTTCAACTCCAAACGCTCAGGGGTATTTTTTTTGTTTTTCTTGGTAATGTAACGGCTCGTACCGGGCATACCGCTTGTTTTATGCTCTGTACACTCCATGATTACCTGAACCCTGTTACCTTTCTTTGCCATTGTATAAAAATTTTAAAGATGTTAGATTTTGTTGCCCTGTGCCCTCATGTCTTTTACCACGCTTGCTAAACCATTTTTACTAATGGTACGGATAGCTTCTGAAGACACTTTCAAAACAATCCAACGGTCTTCTTCAACAAAAAAGAAACGCTTAGTTTGTAAATTTGGTAAAAAACGACGCTTGGTTTTAATGTTTGAGTGAGAAACTTTATTACCTACTATCGGCCTTTTTCCAGTTACCTGACATACTCTTGCCATGATTAATTTTTTTTCGGACGGCGAAGGTCGGTAATTCTCACTAATAACCAAAACTAAAATTGTTTTTATTTACAAAGTTGAAAATAAACAGGGAGCAACCAGCCACCTTAAACCACGCTTGCCTAAAGTGGATTGCTTTGCTACAAATCCACTCATTCGATGATCATAAATATAAATGCTCACAATCATTAATTTATTGATCGCTAAAAGGTAATTTGCGCCTTGTAAATAAGTAGTATGATTTTTCTTTCTTTTAACCTTGACTTTCTCGATCATCCCACCACGTAACATTTTACTGTTACCTATTTTTACCTGTTTATAAATCATTTCAATTTTAAATGTTAGGGTATGCTTACAAATATTACAGATTCTACAACTGCGGCTTTTTTAGCGTTGGAAGAAAAATATGGCGCTCACAATTATCACCCGCTGCCCGTTGTGCTTGATCGTGGCGAAGGCGTTTTTTTATGGGATGTTGAAGGCAAAAGATATTACGACTTTTTAAGCGGTTACTCGGCCGTTAACCAGGGACATTGCCATCCTGCAATTGTTGCTGCATTAATAGAGCAGGCACAAAAACTCACCCTTACCAGCAGGGCATTTCACAACAACCTGCTGGGCGAATATGCAAAATTTATTACCGAATACTTTGGCTACGATAAGGTACTGCCTATGAATACCGGCGTAGAAGCTGCCGAAACAGCAGTCAAGCTTGCCCGCAGGTGGGGCTATGTAAACAAAGGCATTCCCGAAAATAAAGCGGTTATTCTTTTTGCCGAAAACAATTTTTGGGGACGCACCCTGGCCGCCATTAGCAGTAGTAGCGATCCTTTGAGTTACAAAAATTTTGGGCCTTACATGCCGGGCTTTGAGCTGGTAGCATATAATGATATCGCTTCGCTGGAAAAGAAACTGCAAAACCCGGATGTGGCTGCATTTATGGTGGAGCCCATACAAGGCGAAGCCGGGGTAGTAGTTCCCGATGAAGGATACCTTGCCAGGGTAAAAGAGTTGTGCAGCGAGTGTAATGTGCTATTAATTGCAGATGAAATACAAACAGGATTGTGCCGCACGGGTAAAATGCTTGCTTGCGATCATGAGGACGTACGCCCTGATATTTTAGTGCTTGGCAAAGCTCTGAGCGGTGGTGTGTTACCCGTTTCGGCCGTATTGGCCGACGACGAAATTATGCTGAACATAAAGCCGGGCGAACATGGAAGTACTTATGGCGGCAACCCCCTTGCATGCAAAGTTGCTATGGCAGCCTTAACAGTTTTAAAGCAAGAGCATATGGCCCAAAATGCTGAAGCCATGGGAGCGCTGTTAAGGTCAGGAATAACAAACCTACAATCGCCTTTTATAAAATTAGTTAGAGGCAAAGGCCTGCTGAATGCAATAGTGATTGAACACCATAACAAAGAAGCTTCCTGGGAGCTGTGTATGGAACTAATGCAAAATGGTTTGCTGGCAAAGCCTACGCATGGCGATAAAATACGCTTTGCCCCTCCCCTGACCATTACAGCCGGGCAGGTGGAGGAATGTGTGCAGATCATCAGCCAATCATTAAAAGTATTGGCTTAATATTATCTCTTAAAATGTAAGCTATGGCCCATACCCACCTGCACCATTACGAGGAACACATGCAAAGCTCAGATTTGCTACGCGATATTGTAATTGGTATGAGTGATGGACTGACTGTTCCCTTTGCACTGGCTGCGGGATTGAGTGGAGCAGTTGATAGCAACCACCTGGTAGTGATTGCCGGCCTGGCCGAAGTTGCCGCCGGCAGCATTGCCATGGGGTTGGGTGGTTTTTTGGCTGGCAAAACCGAAATTGATCATTACAACGCTGAGCTTAAAAGAGAATACGGTGAAGTAGAACGGGTACCCGAAAGAGAAAAGGAAGAGGTACGCGAATTTTTTGAAAACCTTGGCCTAAGCCCTGCCGTACAACAACAAGCTGTAAACGAACTTATCAAAGACAAAGACCGCTGGGTCGATTTTATGATGAAGCATGAATTAGGGCTGGATAGACCCGACGAAAAACGGGCACGCAAAAGTGCTTTTAATATCGGACTATCTTATGTTGTAGGGGGCATGATACCATTAAGCCCTTATTTCTTTATAAAAAATACCAGTGAAGGTTTGCAGGTATCGGCAGTTATCACCCTCTTTTGCCTTTTTGTGTTTGGTTATTTTAAAGCGAAGATGACGGGCATAAACCCAATTACTGGTGGACTGAAAGTGTTGTTTATTGGGGCTATAGCCGCCGGTGCAGCTTTTGGTATTGCTAAATTGATACAGGGCTAACATTTATTTTTGAACCACATCGGCACGGCGACACAGAGGTGAACAGAGATTGTTTTAACAACGAATATCCATCAACGACCAACCTTCTTTTGAACCACAGGGGCACAGAGGCGCACAGACGTTCTTATTATTCACTTTTCATTATTCATTATTCATTTTGCACTCTTAATTTTTCATTATTAATTTGCTCCGTAGTTGCCCATAAACAGACCTTCTCTTTTTTATCTCAAAAAATATAACAACGAACAAACAATTTCAACGACTATTTCGTTCATACCTCAGTAGAAACAGATTAAGCAACATCATCAAAAAATTTCACGGGAAGCTTCCGCTTTGTTTTTAACAATAATCAATCACATGACACGTAACCTTACATCTGTATCAACCTTCAAATTTTTGTTTTCAGGTCTTATCGGCTTACTTATCGCCTCCGGTTGTTTTGCTCAAAACAGCTCAACCGATACAATGAAAAAAATGTCAACCACCGAAAATACAAATGGCACCACCATTACATTAGGAGGCAAGCCCATTCATACTTCGGGAAAGTTACCTGCCTTAGGTACACAGGTTAAAGACTTTACTTTAACAGGCGTTGATCTTGCAGAAAAAAATCTCGCAGCCTTTAAGGGTAAATATATTATCATGAACATTTTCCCGAGCGTAAATACCGGCGTATGTTCCAAATCCGTTAGAAAATTTAACCAGGACGCTGCCGGACTAAATAATACTACAGTCCTTTGTATTTCAAAAGACCTGCCATTTGCTCAGAAACAATTTTGCGGCGCTGAAGGCATTGATAAGGTTGTAATGCTTTCTGATTTCAGAAATAATTTTGGAATTACATACGGAGTTCAAATTACTGATGGACCAATGAAAGGCTTACTGAGCCGTGCAGTAATTGTGGTAGATCCTACAGGTAAAATTGTATACGAACAACACGTACCGGAGATAGGCCGGGAGCCCGATTATGCATCGGCCATCGCTGCGATTAAATAAAAAGGGGGGATTGTTTGCTGCCCATCCGTAACAATAAGATATTTTTTATCTGTCTGGTACAGGGTTCAGTGCCCGTGCATCATGCTCTTACCAAACATCTGCCATATTTTCTCTGAGCCACAAAGACACGAGGGCTCAAAGGGGCACAAAGTGAATTTAAGAACCAACGATCAACCAACAACTACCAACGTTCCTATACCGGAAAAAACAACAACCAACGAACAACCAACAACTTTTTTCCTCTCAATTATCACCTACCAACGGACAACCTTTCACCCTCAACTAATAATACTTTAAACCCATTGCCTGCCTTACCAAATCCATCGTTTCTTTTGAGCTTTTCCCCGCCTTCTCCTCACCTTTCTCCATTACCTCTTTTAAGTAAGCCGGGTTGTCTAATATTGCTTCCACTTTCTCCCTGATAGGCCTTATAAAAGCAACCATATCGTCACCCAATTGCTTTTTCACATCGCCATAGCGTATGTTGCACGAAGCATAAGCT
>JAJAYD010000176.1 GCA_026786345.1 Chitinophagaceae bacterium | reverse complement strand
TAAACTGTTTGGCAAAAAATAAAAGTAAAGTCTTGACCAGGGCTTACAAAAAACCAAGGAAAACTTTCTTACTAAAATAACCAAGGCCATTGTTGGTAAAAGTACCGTTGACGAAGAGGTGCTCGACAGTTTGGAAGATGCCCTTGTAGGTGCCGATGTGGGCATTGACACAACCGTAGAGATCATCAACCGTATAGAGAAACGTGTAAGCCAGGACAAATATGTAAATACCAGCGATCTTAACCGTATTCTCCAGGAAGAGATTAAAGCTATTTTGGTAGATGATGGCGAACAGAGTTACAGAGATTTCTCTACCCCAACCGGTATTAAGCCCTATGTAATATTGGTGGTTGGTGTTAACGGTGTTGGTAAAACAACCACCATTGGCAAGCTGGCGTATAATTTTAAAAAGGCGGGTAAATCTGTTTTGCTGGGTGCCGCCGATACTTTTAGGGCAGCAGCGGTTGACCAATTAAGTATTTGGAGCGACAGAGCCGGCGTACCAATTGTAAAACAACCGATGGGCAGCGATCCCGCAGCAGTAGCTTTTGATACCGTTCAAAGTGGGGTAGCCCGTGGGTCCGATGTAATCATTATTGATACAGCAGGTCGTTTGCATAACAAGGCTCACCTGATGGACGAGCTGGGTAAAATAAAGAGGGTAACGCAAAAGGTAATTGCCGATTCGCCCCACGAAGTATTGTTGGTATTGGATGGATCCACCGGGCAGAACGCCCTTGAGCAAGCCAAACATTTTACTGCTGCTACAGATGTTACGGCCATTGCCATTACCAAATTAGATGGTACAGCAAAAGGTGGGGTAGTGCTGGCAATTGCCAACCAGTTTAAAATTCCGGTTAAGTTTATCGGGGTGGGCGAAAAAATGGAAGACCTGTTGGTATTTGACAAACATGAATTTGTGGATAGTTTATTTAAGCTGGAAGAGTAGCCGGTAGCTGGTAGCCGGTAGACATTAGTCGATAGCCGATAGCCGGTAGTCATTAGCCTTTAGAAAAAGTCAAAAGTCAAAAGTCAAAAGTCAAAAATAAAAAGTGAATGGTGAAGAATAGTTAAAAATGAATAATGAATAGTGAAGAATGAAAAAGTAAAAAGTAAAAAGTGAATGGTGAATGGTGAATGGTGACAAATGAATAGTGAAAAATGAAAAATGAATAATGAAGAATGAAAAAGTCAAATGTCCTCATTTCTGACTTTTACTACTTACTACTAACTACTAACACCACTCTCAACTGACCACTCACAACTGACCACTCACAACTCACCACTTACCACAACTCACCACTCACCACAACTCACCACTCACCACTCACAACTGACCACTTACCACTCACAACTGACCACTCACTTTTCTATCAATGAAAATATTATTATTTGATACTGCTGACAGGAAAAGCCTGTTTCCTATAACCTTAACCAGGGCAACTGCTACCATACGAATGGGTATAGATACTCTGCAGGATAAATGGGAGCGGTTACTCAATCTTCCCTCCTTAATTCTAACTGAAGAGTACCTACAAGTTTTATATGAGCCGGTTCCGCCAGGGGAATATCTGTTGGTTGCTTCGAACTTACTACCCACACAAATTTTTGCAGACGAAATAAAACAACTACAATCCGGGCAGTCTATAACTGATAAATACGGTTTGGTAGCCGGGATACTTTCCTGCGAAACAGCCCCGGTGTATGGAGCAGATTTCGGTAACTTTTTTAAGGATGTAGCCCCTGCAACCAATGCACGCCGTATTGATATGTATTGCAATATTTTTAACTGGAATGCTGAAATGATCGAGCAGGATTTTAATCATTTTTCAAAGGGCCGGTTAACCAATGGGCAAACGCCCGGTGTTACAATCATTTCTCCCGAAAATGTATTTATTGAAGAGGGTGCACAAATAAATTACAGTATTTTAAATGCATCAACCGGGCCGATCTACATCGGTAAAAATGCAGTAATCATGGAAGGCTGTCTTATACGCGGACCATTTGCTTTAGGTGAAGATTCAGTTTTAAAAATGGGCACAAAAGTTTATGGAGCAACCACCATAGGTCCGCATTGTGTGGGTGGTGGCGAAATAAAAAATGTTGTGATGATGGGCTACAGCAACAAGGCCCATGACGGTTATTTGGGCGATAGTGTAATTGGTGAATGGTGTAACCTGGGCGCCGGCACCAGTAATAGTAATTTAAAGAATAATGTAAGCGAAGTAAAGGTGTGGAGTTATAAAGCAAACAATTACATTGCTTCGGGTATCAAGTGCGGGATTGTTATGGGCGACTACAGCCGGTCTTCTATCAATACTTCTTTTAATACCGGTACTGTGGTGGGGGTATGTTGCAATGTTTTTGGCGAGGGCCCCAGCCCAAAGTTTATACCCGACTTTACCTGGGGTGCCAAGGGGCTTAGCCGTTACGAATTAGACATAGGATTGAAAGATGTAACGAACTGGATGCAGTTAAAAAACATTAAAATTGAGGATAGCCAGATAGAAGTTTTGAAACATATCTTTGACCACTACAACCAGTGATGCATGAAAAAATTTGAATACAAGCTTTTGGATGTGCCAACGCGTTTATCGTGGTTTGGTGGTAAAATTGACATGCAGGAACTAACAAACAGTTTAAATCTTTATGGCAAACAGGGGTGGGAGGTTATAAATACAACCGATACAAACTGGTACAGCGGTGGCACAAGGGGCTTAATTATTATTTTAAAAAGAGAATTGACAACATAAAAACAAACTACTATGCGTAAACAAATTGCGGCAGCCAACTGGAAAATGAATCTGACTTATCAAAAAGCTGAAGTTCTTTTAAAAGAATTTTTATCTCAACCTCAAAACCTAAGCGACAACAAGCTGGTGGTTTTGGCGGTGCCTTCGCCGTATCTAACTATGGCCGTAGATAAAATTGCTGGTGAAAAACATATGTACATAGCGGCGCAAAATGTTTACTCAAAAAAGTCAGGCGCTTATACCGGCGAGGTATCTGTAGAAATGTTACAATCCATTGGCGTTACTTATGCAATTGTAGGACATAGTGAGTGCAGAGAATATTTTAATGAAGACAATGCATTGCTTGCCGATAAAGTTAAGATTTGCCTGGAGCACAACATCGTTCCCATCTTTTGTTGTGGGGAGGCATTGCCGGTTAGAGAAGCAAATGGCCAGAATGAATATGTAACCGGGCAGTTACAGGATTCACTTTTTGATTTGTCAGAAGACCAAATAAAAAAAGTAGTCATAGCTTATGAACCCATTTGGGCCATCGGTACAGGTAAGACAGCCAGCAGCCTGCAAGCCCAGGAAATGCACGCACACATTCGCAGCCAGCTTACAACTAAATATGGTGCTGATGTAGCCGACAGCATTACTATATTATATGGAGGTAGTGTAAAAGGCGCCAATGCAAAAGATATATTTGGTCAACCTGATGTTGATGGCGGGTTGGTAGGCGGCGCCTCTTTGAATGCAGAAGAATTTAAGCAAATAGTACAGGGGTTAAAATAATCTGATATAGACAGCCGGGCTTTAAATTGATAATAGATCATCCGTATCAAAAAAGCCCGGCTGTTTGTTTTTTATAATTCTCAGAAGCTGTCTAAAAAATGATGTTTTATAATACCAGCAGTAGTTTTTCCACAGTCTGTCGTTGCCACGCTCGGTTCACAGGCAAGTTTTCATAGCGGCGTGGCGGTTTACCTGCCTGCCCCGGTTTTCCGGGGAGCTTGTCGAAGGGTCGCAATCACTTTATCGGTAGTCCCGATAGCTATCGGGATGGCAGCTTCAGTTTCAAAATCAAATTTTCAAAATTGAATTCAGACCGCTGCTCAGGTGCCCAAATTATAACCAATATCTGGTAACGGTATTTCTTCGTAATCGCTCACCATATCAATTGATAAAACCGTATGCTGTCTGTCGTTACTCGGGTGGTACATGAGTTTAAATTTAGCTCCATATACAAATTGTGCTGCTTCGTACGAGGTTCGCGAAACAACAAAATTTGAAAAGGTTTCATCATAAGCCTTTACAAAAATCAATATTTCGGCGCTGGAACTTAATAAGTCCTCCCGTGACAAATTATAGAAGGGACTGGTTTCGTTAATAGCATGCACCACTGTCCAGCTAAGTGTTAAAGCATTAATTTTCGGAATTTCAAGGGTAAGCCCATAAAATTTATTCGATACTTTTCCATCGTCGTGAACCTTCATTGCCAGGGTTGCTTTTACTTCTGCATCCGAGAGGTTTCTATGCTTATAGGGCACCATTCTAAACATTACGGCAACTCCCTCTTTGTATGGGGCAAATAAGGCATTTTTACTGTACTTCAGGTAAGCCCGTGGCTGCGAAAATCTTCCATACATCATACCGGTAGCCAATGCAAATGTCAGCAAACCCATAATTGATTCAGTTGCTGCAATCATATTGGTAATCATTCCTGTTGGATATATGTGCCCATACCCTACAGTTGACAAAGTTTGTGCACTAAAAAAGAAGGCTTCCCAATATTTGGTAATAATGTTATCTCCCTCTATACCACCAAGATTGTCAATGCCGGTTAATAAATACAGGGAGGCAAATACCAGGTTGGTTACAATGTAAAAGCATAGAATAAGTACAATAAACTTCCAGGTTTTAACCTTAAGCATAGTGTTGTACACGCTAAATCTCTCAAAAAAACTTATGCCCTGAACCCCAATGTTTGGTGTGCCGTCCGCATTATAAAAGCGGCCTCCGCTATACTCACTGTTGGTGCCAAAACCGGTTTGGTTTGTATCGCTGGCACGGGTATTTAATTTTTTTAGTATCGACATTGTTTTATTCAGTTATGAATGCAAATATTATATTTCCGCTTTACTAAAGTATTGTATTTTAGCCACTAACATTACGGTACTTGCAGATGAGTTTTCAAAAGCAGATAGCACAAAGTTTAGTGTGGAGAGGTTTGTATTTTGCATCGATTTTATTGATGAATATATTTCTCAGCCGATACTTCGAAGCAGAAAATGCAGGCTGGATTTTTTACCTCTGTAACAATTTTTCTTTCTTATTAATACTGGTCGGGCTTACCATAGAAAACGGTGTTAATTATTACGCTTCGCGAAACGAGATCAACCGAAATCATTTGGCGTGGTTTGCACTTGTATGGACGGTAATGGTAGCAGGCATCGTTTTTATTGGCCTGTGGTTTTACTTCGGACGATATAAGGATACCTCATTTTTAACCCGGTCGCAATACCTGTACTACGCCATCTGTTACATAACCGGCATCCAGCTTACCAATTTCTTTACCGTACTATTCTACTCGAAAAAAAATTTCTTTCTACCCAATTTTATAATGGTACTGCTAAACCTTTCTGTAATCTTATTAATACCCAAGCAGGTTGGAACCATACATACCGACTCCGCTCTTATCATCAAATATTATTTTGCTTTTTTTATTATTACGGGAGGTTGTCTTGCACTTGCATTTATTATTAAAAACAAAAGCTGGCAATCCAAAGCCTTACCAAAATTTGAACAATTGCAATGGTTGGTTAAGTATGCTTTTATGGCATTGGCTGCCAACATCATTTTCTTTTTAGTATACCGGGTAGATTACTGGTTCGTTCAACGGCTATGCACCGCCGACGAACTGGGAAATTATATACAGGTTAGCAAACTGGCACAAATGTTATTAATCATCCCAACCATTATTTCGAGTGTGGTGTTTCCGCATACGGCAGGTGGTATGCACCGAACAGAAATGAAGGATAATATCTTAAGGATAGGACGCATAACCACCGTTTTGTATGCAGCATTATTCGTAGTAGTTTTTTTGGTCGGCAAGTGGGTGTTTCCGTTTGTGTTTGGACAATCGTATAACCTGATGTATACGCCATTTTTACTTTTAATACCCGGAGTTTGGGCGCTTAGTAACCTTTTTATTTTAAGTGCTTATTTTGGAGGCATCAACCAGGTTAGAGTCAATATAAATGGAGCCGCATTAGGGTTGGTAGTAATATTGGCAGGTGATTTTTTATTCATCAGGTTATTTGGACTGCCCGCCGCTGCTATAGTCAGCAGCATAGGTTACCTGGTTAACTTTGGTTACTCTTTTTATAATATGAAGAGAGAACATGCAATTTCGATTTCAGAATACTGGATGATAAACAAAGACGACATTAAATGGCTCAGAGCAACTTTACAACGCTGAACAATCTTGTTTTTCCTTTTAAGAACTATGTCCTGGCACTGCCCGGCTGGTATCCTACGTGGGTAAATCCTTTGCCCGGCGATTTTAACCAGCGTCATATAATAGCTGCGAGTTTACACACGCCCCAGATAGTATTGTTTATAAACAAGGATGTTTCCGGGACCGTAAAAAAAACGGAAGTCAGGTATAACCAGCTTTCCAAACAGGTAATAGAGGTAATAGTGCTTTATCCAAAAAGCAATGTTGAATTTATAGACCCTGTAAAATCCGGTATCTATTTTCTAAACCTTCTACGCAAGTATGCTACGTTAATTAAGAGGCGATGGGGGCCACCGGTATTAATGCACAGTTACATTGTAGTCAAAGGTGGTATAGAGGGTTTGATTTTGTCGAAAAGGTGGGGACTGCCATTTATTTTGACGGAGAACTGGACCATCTATTATCCCAATGATCCGGGTTACCTCTCAAAACGTGGTAAGGGATTTAAGTGGGCCGTGCACAGGGTATTTGGTGGTATAAAATATTTTTTGCCCGTTACAAACGACTTGTACAGCAAAGCCTCAAAGCTGTTAAACAAAGTGCC
>JAJAYD010000175.1 GCA_026786345.1 Chitinophagaceae bacterium | reverse complement strand
CTTTTATTCAACAGCAATTCGTTGGGATATCCCCCACTTCTATCTCAGCCGTAACCAGCTTTATCTGCGTAACAAACACAACTACTTTATCGCCACCCCATATCGAGATGTACAGTTCTTTTTTATAGGGTGATAATAAGCAGTCATAGGCCTCGTTGCCTAAAGGCAGTTCCTTAATAATTGATTTACTTGTTAAATCAATAACATACAACGAATTATTTTCCTTGGTTACCACATACAACAACTTAGCTGCATCATCAATTTCGATACCGGTGGGAGAAATTTTTACCGGCCACTTCTTTCCTAATCTGATAGTATCGTTCAATTGAAATTTATTATTCATGATGGCATACTTTAAAATGATGTTGTCATTTCCGCCCGATGCATACAGAAACTTTTCATCGCTGCTAAACTTTAATCCATACCACGAGACCGGGATGATTTCGTTGTCGAGAATTTTTTCAGTACGGGTATCTATCAATTGAAGGCTTTGAACACTCTGGCCATTGTTGGTAACAGCCATGTATTTTTTTGAGGAAGACAATGCCAGGTTTAAAGGAAGATCTCCCAAAGCCAACGACCTGCCCGCAGGCGATATATGCCAACCATTGGGAAGCCTTACCCGCTTTTTGGTAAGTGACTGTTAAAGGGATTTGCCGGGTTGTGCTGTAATTTCGGCAGCCAAAAAAAGTGCGGTAATTGCAATGATCAGATGCTTCATAATTAAAATTTCGATTAAGAAACCATAACGGGCGCCTATCTGAATTTGATAGGGTGTACCATTTGCCTGCTGAACACCTACATTTTCGTTTACCCTGTACGTATACTCTTTAGTGGCATGGTTAAAACCAGTTACAAATAAAAGGGTTTGGGTTGAAAAGGTATTCAGGTTAAAATTTCTGCCCCAATCTTTATTCAACAGATTGGAAAAGTTAAACACGTCAACACTCAATGTAAATTTATTGGTTTTGGTAATCTTAAAATCCTTTGTAAATCGAAGGTCAAATATACCGGAGAATGGATTCTCTCCACCATCGCGGTCGGCTATACTACCTAAATTTATAATTACATAATCTCTTGCCCGGTTATCAGGGTTGCTCAGCACTCTTTCCATGGAAGCTTTAATGGCAGCCGGTGTTTTAGAATCGTTTTGTACAAAATAAAAGCCAGGTCATTATTGTTATCAGTGCCTCCTACAAAATCGCCGTTAATATCAGCATCAATTGTAAGGGAATAACGGGTACCACCAATGCCCTTAAAACGACCAATCAGGTTAAAACCTTTCCAGGTAGGGGCCGAACCAAAAGCTACCACTTTATGCCTGAACTGTCTATCAGAAAAATTGATCTCAAAAAGGTCGCGGGGATCAGATTTTAGGCGGCGGAAGGTACTGGTATTGGCCACATTACCATTGTACGAAGTATTGTCTTTTGTAATGTTGTAGGTGTAACTAAAGTTTACATAACCATCGCGGTAGCAGCGAAACTCGCCATCGGAAATGGCAATTTTTGAATTTAATTTGGTCCCGTTGGTAAACTCCAATGTTCTGCCTACTTCCTGTGTTTTTCTGCCCGGCACATTATTGGTTATGCCCGAATCAGATATAGAACTGGCGGGTACAAATACACCCCGTCCACCCTCGTTAGCCAAAGTAAAATATGGCTGATCAACCAAATTGCGATCGAGGAAAACATAGTTGTTATAGGTATGCGAATACAACAGGTTTATACCCAGCCTTAACCGGTTGTTCATTAGTATTTTGTTGTACGAAATATTAGCTTTAAAAATGCTGGGTACCTGCAGGTTGGCATCGTTTAAATTAATAGTTGAAACACTTCTAACACCCTGGATAATACCTGGCACTGTAGAAGGATCGTTTCGGTAAGCCGGAAAATTGGGTATTCTACAATTGGTTTATACTGTTTTTAATCTATCCCGGCCACTGTTTATACTTTTTTGTATAAATAGATTTGTTTGCGTAGCTTTGACTTATGAATTTAGAAATAGATACACTCGAAAAAAATATAGTTGACGATGACCGTAGCACCATTGAAAGAACTATTCTCAGTGAGTATAAATATGGCTTTGTAACCGATATTGAAGCAGATGAGGCACCTAAAGGATTAAATGAGGACACCATCCGATTTATATCTGCCAAAAAGAACGAACCGCAGTGGATGCTGGATTGGCGACTAAAAGCGTATCGATATTGGTGCACCCTTGAGGGAGAAGCACCAAAATGGGCCAATATAAAATATCCTCCCATCAATTACCAGGATATTATTTATTACTCTGCGCCTAAACAAAAAGTAAATCCTAATAACCTGGATGAAATTGACCCTGAATTAAAAAGAACTTTTGATAAGCTGGGCATTTCACTAAACGAGCAAAAACGTCTTTCCGGTATTGCTGTAGATATAGTGGTAGATAGTGTTTCTGTAGGCACTTCTTTTAAAGAACAATTGGCAGAGCTTGGAATTATCTTTTGCTCTATGAGTGATGCAATACAGGAACATCCTGAACTGGTAAAAAAATATTTAAGCTCCGTAGTTCCCATCACTGATAATTATTTTGCTGCGCTCAACTCGGCTGTTTTTAGCGATGGATCATTCTGTTATATACCAAAAGGCGTTCGCTGCCCGATGGAATTATCCACTTATT
>JAJAYD010000174.1 GCA_026786345.1 Chitinophagaceae bacterium | reverse complement strand
GGCAACTGACACATGTAAATGATGAAGCGTATAAAAAAATAGCCACCAGTAAAATTGAAAGCAAACTGGTGACTACTACCGATGGCAAACAGATGCTGGTGTATGTGATATTCCCTCCAAACTTTGATGCTACCAAAAAGTATCCTACGCTGTTGTATTGCCAGGGTGGACCGCAAAGCCCGTTAACACAGAGCTACAGTTTTAGATGGAACTTTTCGTTAATGGCAGCCGGAGGCTATATTATTGTTGCACCCAACCGCCGGGGTATGTACGGCCATGGCCGGGAGTGGAATGAGCAAATAAGCAAAGACTGGGGCGGGCAGGTTATGAACGATTATTTAAGTGCCATTGATGAAATAAGCAAAGAGCCCTACGTTGACAAAGAAAGGCTAGGATGTATTGGTGCCAGTTTTGGTGGATATTCAGCCTTTTGGCTGGCTGGTAATCACAACAATCGTTTTAAAACCTTTATATCGCACGACGGCATTTTTGATATGCGCAGCATGTATGGTACCACCGACGAATTGTTTTTTGAGAACTGGGAAAAAGGTGGTCCTTACTGGAGCAAAGACAAGACTGTTGAAAAGGCATACAACGAATTTTCGCCTGTTACTTATGCCGATAAATGGAACCGGCCTATACTGATTATACAGGGTGGTAAAGATTATAGGGTACCCACCGGCCAGGCACTACAGGCTTTCCAGGCTGCCCAGTTGTTAGGGCTAAAAAGTAAGCTGGTGTACTTTCCTGATGAAAACCATTGGGTGCTAAAACCACAGAACGCTTTGGTATGGCAAAGAGAATTTTATAAATGGCTGAAGGAGACATTGTAAGCTGTTAAGTGAACAAAGGTTAAAAAAGTTTACTATATTTTTTTGGACCGGGCAGGATTGCTATTGTATTTCTTTGCTGGTTTAGCTGTAGGACATGGACATGAATAGCAGTGGAGTAGAATAAGAATGAGCGGATGGGCAGCAGCACAAAGCCCGATAATGTTGACCACTGTTAGATTAAGAAGGTTAAGAAAACGCAGCTATGAAGCCATGCTCGAACATTACTTAAAGGTATCCCCACAACTTAATGAACCGCTGTATACGCGACCCGTACTGCCTGCCCCAAACAGGTTTCGGGGTACTGTGGTGTGAGAGGCGCACCTCATCGCTTACAAGCGGTGAGGCCGTCTACTCTATTATGGGCAGGTTTTTTGTATTGCCTGCCTAAATAGTTTATGTATTAAATAGTTAACTTAAAATTATTACTCTGCTGTTGTCGGGTCAATAATTGTCATGACTTCACTTACTGAGTTTGCTGGAAAGCCTCCTTGCTTTGCATGTTCACGAACCATTTCTTCATTTGGTGCAATGTAAACACAGTAAATTTTATCCGCCGTTACATAACTTTGTAACCACTGAATTTGTGGTCCCATGTTACTTAATACTCCACAAGAAGTTTGTGAAATACCTTTTAGTTGTTCAGCAGATAATTTTCCAGCACCAGGAATTTCTCTTTCAATTACATACTTTGGCATGATGATAATTTTTATATTTGTTTCCTACTCTTATAGCTTTTCGGTGTCGCCCCGTTTTTTGGAATGGTAGCTGGTCTCCATTTTTATTTATAACTACAAAAAATTGTTTGTCGGATAAGAACTGTCAAAAACAGATTTTTTTTCACACGTCTGTTATAAATTGTCGGTAAACTTGCTTATTACGTAGAATATTTGCGAAGGCAGGAAATTCATTGCTTGTCTGCCCGGTACAAATGCTGATTGAAAATATAAAGTTGAAGTTAACAACTAAAAGCCAATTTAAAATTCGTCTGCCTTACCGCTGCTGATGCTTGCTTTCACATAGCTGAAGTTAAATTGTCCTGCCCTGCTCTTGGAAATACTTTTGTTAGCAGAAGGCGGTGTAAATCAAGAGACTTCATTTACTTTTTGCAAGGTGCCTTCTTTTATCTTGTCTTTTATTTTCCCTACAAGTAATTGTAATGTCTACCTGCGATTATTAACAGCTAACAACAAGAATATTTTTAAGTCAATACGTTCAAGGTTTTGCTGAAAACGAAGGTTTTTGTCAATGGTAACGAAAAAGTCAAAACCATTAAAAACAATAAGTCCCAAAAGTTCACCGTTCTTTTTGCCCAACCAACCCATGTCTCGAACGGTCTTGACCTCAAAATCCGGTCCGAAGTCTGCCTTTAATTGTTTGGGCAAATTCTCATAAAGCAAAATTTTCATCAAGCATCTTTTCAGTCGTTAATGTTTTTTTTGCCATTTCCAGCACTTGAATAGCAGCATCCTTTGAAATGGTCGGATAGTCATCCAGAAATTCATTAAGGTTGTCGCCCCCTTCTATATAATCAAAAAGAGTTTGAACAGGAATTCGTGTTCCGGTAAACACCGGTGTCCCACCCATGGTTTCCGGGTCAATATTGATAGCGCCGTAGTTCATTTTGTGTGAGTTTTAGCTTGTCGTAAAGTTACAAGATTTGAGATGTTTCCTTGTAATTGAGTTAAGGAAAGCAGCTTAAGGC
>JAJAYD010000173.1 GCA_026786345.1 Chitinophagaceae bacterium | reverse complement strand
GTTTATACCTATGGTTTTTTTACCGACTTATAACGCTTATCAGCAGTGCCATCTTTCTTTAAAACAACCGTTGTGCTTTGAGTTACTTTGTTTGCTTTGTACCGCTTGTCCGGCGTGCCATCTTTTTTAACAATAGTAGTGGTGCTGGTTGTAACCTTTGCAGCAGGCTTATTAACTTTTGTAGTAGTGCTTGTATGCTTGTGTGTAGTAACTACTTTTTTTGTAGCGCTTTTATCCTGGCCAAAGCTTACAGTAACTATAAGAACAAGTGCAACCAGGAAAGAACTTAATTTTTTCATTTGGAAAATATTTTTAGACCGTTAAGTTAGTTTGGAATACATAATGCACTGCACAGCCGTACGTGAATGTTTACCCAATTATGCTGGTGAAAAATTAAAAAATACTTAAACCAAATTAATAGTAACGTCCTATTTGTGTTACAATTCTCTTCTTCATTTCGGCAACATTTATTGCCCCTTGTTTGCGATATAATATTTTGCCACCCGGGGCTACCAGCAGGGTATAAGGTAAAGCGCCCTGCCATTTGGCATCTATCAATTCAATCAATTTGTATTTGTCAGTTGAGTTAAAAAGATAGTTGGTATTGGAAGCCTGCATTTTTTTCAACAGGCTTAAGCCCTTTGCTTTTCTTTCCGGTAAGTCAGCACTAATGGTTATCAATTCAAACTCGCGGTTGCGGTACATTCGGTTCATGGTTATAAAGTCGGGCAACTCGTTTACACAGGGTCCACACCACGTAGCCCAAACATTTATCAGCCTAACCTTATCGCTGTTATTTTTTATAAGGTCTTTTAAACCCTCTTCCTCTATCAAATCAAGTTTCACTTCTTCCTTTGCCCAAACCAGTGGGGCTTTTTTCGCCCAGTCACTTTTCTCTTTCCACTTAACGGAACAGCCAAAGGTTTTGGTCTTGGCAACGCTTACAGGTTTGCCCGATAATAACTCATCCAAAGCTCTTCTTGCATCTTCGGCATTGGCCGTACCCGGTTTTTCTGAGGCATCTAACCTGCCGGTGTATTGTAAAATTCTTTGTTGATCGAATATAAAAATATGGGGCGTTGCCATAGGCCCGTATTGCCTGCTAACTGTTTCAGTTACTCCATCAAACAGGTAGGGAAAATTATAGGCCTTGTCTTTTGCACGTTGTTTCATTTCAGCAAAGCTGTCGCCCATATCGCTATAGCCCAGTTCATCCAAAGCAACGGCATCGGGATAATTGGGGTTGATGGCAATTATGGCAACACCTTTCTTTTTATAATCAGTAACCAGGGCTTTAACCCTGTCTTCGTACGCCTGTGCTGTAGGGCAATGGTTACACGTAAATACGATTACCAAAATTTTAGAGGTAGCAAAGCTTTTAAGTGTATATGTTTTGCCATCAATGCCGGGTAAACTAAAAGCAATTGCTTTACTGCCAATGGGCAGGGTAACGGGATCGTCAGCTTTTGCAAAACACCCACCGGCAATAGTGAGCAGCAGAAAAATAAGAAGGCTTTTTTGTATGGCAGGCATTGTCGTTTTCATATAAATAAAAGTAAAAAATAAGTTCTGTCTTTAAGGCTACAACTTTTGCAGAGTCAATAATTTTTTATGGGCTCTGCAGCAGAATTAATAGCAAGCATTGTTGCGTCGCCCTCTTGTACTTTTAGTAATCTATTGGGCTATCTTACAACATTGTTCTCAATCTTTAACAGGTAACACCACAGTAAAAGTTGCTCCTTCTCCTTCCGTTGCTTCTGCTTCAATAAATCCGCCATGCCTTTCGGCAATTTTTTTGCATAGTGCAAGCCCAAGCCCTGTTCCTTCGTATTTGTCTTTCGAATTCAATCTCGAAAATGTTTTAAATATTTTCTTTACCTGGCTTTGGTCAAAACCAATACCATTATCGGTAATGCGTATATATGCATAAGCCCTGGCAGGTGTTTCACTCTTTTCAAAAACCGGGGCCTTTATTTGTGAAGTTATTTGAATGAACGGTTTAACACTACTCTTTGAAAACTTTAGCGAATTGTTTATGAGGTTGTAAAAAAGCTGGTGCAGTAATATGTGGAGACCTGTAATAACAGGCAATTTTTCGCATACGATGGTTGCTTCTTTCTGCTGTATTAAAATTTCCAGGTCGCTTTTAATGTTGGTTATAATTTCATTTAAATCAACCTGGGAAGTTGCAACTTCTATGGAACTAAACGACGAATAGAGCAGTACACCATCTATCATGTCATAAATTCTTTCCGCCCCATTTTGCATTTTTTCAATGTAAGATTTGGCTTTTTCTGGAAGATCGTTTTTAAATTCAGACAAAAGCCTGCTGCCAAACGTACGTATTTTACGTACAGGTTCTTTTAAGTCGTGAGAGGCAACGTGGGCAAACTGTTGCAGGTCGTCATTGGAGCGTTCTAATTCGCGTGTTCTTTCTGCAACCAGTTTTTCCAGTTTTTCAGCCAGCGTTTTTTGATCGTGAATGTCAGTAAATGCACCTATCCATTTTATAATTTTACCCTCTTCGTTGCGTATGGGCTCACCTTGAACAAAGTGCCAGCGATAAGCGCCTTCTTTGTTTTTTAGTCTTGCTTCAGATTGGTAATGTTCCCCTGTTTCTATGCTTTCCATCCAGGCGTTTGCAATTAAGGGCATGTCTTCAGTGTGTACCATTTGTTGCCAGGTATCTACACCTTCTGGTTCCAATCCCGAGTATTCTTTCCAACGGGATGAAGCATATTCCCGCTCCCCATTTTTATCAGTGATCCAAACCAGTTGGGGTAATGTTTCGGCAAGTGTTCTAAACTTTTCTTCGCTTTGCCTTATAATTTGTTCGGAGTTTTTTTGTTGGGTAATATCAGTAGAAGTGGTAAGTACTATGGCAAGTTCTCCGTTTTCATCAAAAAGAGGCGAAGAGCGGGAGAGTGTCCAAAAAGAATCCCCTGTTTTTCGGTTTATGAATTGAGAAACCAATTCTGAAAATCTTCCGGTTTTAAGGGTAGTTGCAGTAGTGGACTTTTCAATTTTAAAAGGTTTTCCTTCTTCATCCAAAATAATAAAAGTTTCAAGTACTTTTTGGCTTAGGCTAAATACATCTCTTTCAGCTAAAGCTTCGTTAACCGAATTATAGCCGAGCTGCACGGCACCTTTCTCATTCAGGTATAATATTTTTCCTGTTTTATCAAAATGGTAAATAGCCGAAGGAACATTTTTAAAAGTAAGTTCCAATTGATCCTTAATGCGTTTAAGTGCTTCCCCCGTTTCCCGCTGGTCAGATACATCTGTGTTGGTTCCAAACCATTGTACAATTACACCATCGGCGTTTCGTATAGGCACGGCCCGGGTTAAAAACCAACGATATATTCCTTCTTTACTTTTTATCAAAAAGGTATCCTCGTAGGGTACTTCTTTTTCGATAGCATTGGCAAAATCTGTCTTTAGCTTTTCCACCAAATCAGGGTGATGGACAATATCCCAACCCAATCCCTTCATGGCTTCAAAAGTAGTACCGGTGTAATCGTACCAACGTTGGTTGTACCAATAGATACTGCCTTTACTATCGGTCATCCACGCCAGTTGGGGGATGGAATTAGCCAGGCTGCGAAAACGTTCTTCGCTTTCCCTGATTTTTGATTCGGCCAGTTTTTGAATGGTTATATCTGTACTGGTAACCAAAACCATGGATACGTTACCTTCCTTATCGTAGAGCGGCGCACCCTGAATATAGTGCCATTGCTCCTCCCTGGTTATCCTGTTAATTTGCTTAAGAACAGTTTGTGAAGCAAGCCCGGTTGTGAGGCTTATGTAAGCCGGCGAATGCTGCGGCCCAAAATGGTTTCCGTTTTCGTCGTAACGTTCAAAAAGATCGTCTGCTTTTTTAAAGAGAGCCGGTAAATCTTTCTCGGCTAACAGGTCTGCCGGAGTAAAATCGCCATACACACGGGCACCTCTATCGTTCACATACACCATGTCGCCGCTTTTCCCGATCAGGTATACCCCGGCTGGTATATTGTTAAAGGTCAGTTCTAATTGCTCTTTAGCATTTTGCAGGTCCTGTTCTATTCTTTTTCTCCCCGTAATATCCCTAAAGTACCATGCCCATCCATACCGTTTGCCGTCCGCACTTGTAACTGCGTTGCCAAATCGTTCAATTATGCGGCCATCAATAAAATGAACCTCTTCATAAGCTTTTTCGTCAGGATGCTCATAGCAATAATTAACCCTGTCTATAAACTGCTGCGGATCTTTTAATTGTGTCATGGCAAATTGCAGGGCAGCATCATCATCCTTATGATCAATAATCTCCATGGGTATATTCCAGACTGTTTTAAAGTGATGGTTGAAGGAAAGCATTTTACCCTTGGTATCAACAATTAAAATAGCATCTGGTATCGCTTCATTTTGTGCCTCGAGCAAAGCGGTGCGGAAAGCAAGTTTTTCCTTGTCATTTCTTTCTTCAGTTATGTCCCGCTGAATACAAACAAATAAAGATTTGCCTGCTACAATTGCAAGGGTTATAAATGAATGCGTATAAAATTCAGTTCCATCTTTTTTACGATTGTGCCATTCACCACTCCAGTTGCCTTTTTGTTTCACCTCATCCATAACAGCATCAACTATTCTTTTATTCTCCCCGGGGGTATAAGCGTTTTGCACTATTACATGTTTACCTTTCAGTTCGCCAGAGTCATAACCAAACATGCGGTCTTCTGCAGCATTGGTTAACAGTATATATCCATCTTCATCCGATATAGAAACCCCTTCTTCCATCCGGTCAAACACAAGCGATTGTAATAAAAATTGATCAGGGTTATTTTTATCCAATAGGGTAGGCTGATCCATATTTTTCAGAAAGAGATTGTTTGAAAGTTAGTTGTTTTGTAATGAAGGTTAATAATGGACAAAATCATTTTTACTATAACTTCACTTTAGACCCTTAAAAAACGTGAACCCTAAAATTATTTTTCTTGCAGATGATGATTCTGATGACCTTGAATTGCTGGAAGAAGCATTTATGGGTCTGGAGTCGACCGTTATCATCAATAAGGTTTCATCGGGTAAGGAAGCTTTGGCCTATTTAAACAATTGTAGTGTTGAAAAGTTGCCATGCCTGATAATTTTAGATTATAATATGCACGATTTGACCGGCGTAGAAGTTTTAAAAAAATTGTATCAAAACCCGGAATTTAAAACGATACCTGTAATAATCTGGAGCACTTCAAACGCCCCAATTTATAAGGAACTTTCCATGAAAGAAGGCGCTATAAAATACTTTGAAAAGCCAGATAACTTTGAGGGAATTAAAAAATTGGCATTGAAAATGTTTCACTTTTGCAATTTGAATGACAACTAATATTTTCCGTCTGCCCGGCTTCGAACCAAAATTACCCAAATTAACGGAGTTGTATTTTCCGCTACTCTGACATAGGTTAAACTATCCGCATCTTAAAAGCATTGCGCATTGCTTTCACCAGAAAATTTTAGCTTCATTTCCTTACCTTTGCTGCCCCGAAATAAAACCTTCGGGAATTTATTATGCCTGAAAACGAAATTATTCACCCAAACGCTGATGCACAGGAGAACGCACCGGTAGCAGAGCAGTCTGCGCCTGAAGCTTCTACAGCGACAACAAATGCACCTGTACCTGAGCAGGCACCTGTAGCTGAAGCTGCAGCACCTGCTGAAACACCAGCTACACCCGAAGCAACTTCACCCGTTGCAGAAGCAGCACCCGTTGCAGAAACAGCACCCGTTGCAGAGGCAGCTCCTGTTGCAGAAACAGCACCCGTTGCAGAAGCAGCACCCGTTGCAGAAACAGCACCCGTTGCAGAGGCAGC
>JAJAYD010000172.1 GCA_026786345.1 Chitinophagaceae bacterium | reverse complement strand
GGTAATGGCTGCGTAGCTCAACTGAATAGAGTACCTCACTACGGATGAGGGGGTTTTAGGTTTGAATCCTAACGCGGTCACAAAAGCTTCACAAAAATGTGGGGCTTTTTTAGTGTAATGTTTCGGCAAAATCAACGCCGTAAACGGCTGTTCCGCATTTTAATTAACTTATCACTTATTATCGCCAGCCCTTTCATTTAATTCTTTGTAGGCAAGAATAATTTTAATCAATCTTTTATTGGCTTTATGCCGCAAAAGTGAATTGTAAATTTCAACACCTTCAATCAGTGCAATATTATCTTCTTTAAGCAAAGACCCATCATTATATTTCCAAACCACAAATCAAATTTTCGTTTTCTTGCCAATTGCCTGTCATCAATACTATCACAAACTCATTGCAATGATACCCCTCTGGCTTTCGGTAATATTTCTACTGCATAATGATGACCTCACTTCGACACCAAAGTATACTTCACCTTTACCGGCTCACTATATTTTACTGCTTCTTCTTTTAAATAATTACTGAACCCTTCAGAAGAAACAAACCATTTATCCGTTGGCTCCCACCCTACATAAAAACGGTAATACATTGGATGATTGTTAGAAATAGTTTGGGTCATAGTGTACGTTTCATTCACATCGGTATTAGGCCGGTTAACCGAATCTGCCTTTACAAAGTTTTGTTTATCTACCAAGACTGCCATTCCAAGATTGTCCTTATTTTCCGACTGTTTGCCATAAGAGAAACCAACAACCGCTTTGCCGGCTTTAATAATGTCAAATGTATTTTCGTAAAAGTCGGCTATGCCCGTAACAAGTTTAGCACCGGCAGGAGCGCCAATTATAGTTACTTTACTGTCGTAGAAATATTGACCACCCCATATACTTATCTCTTCTTTTACCTGCAATTGATTATTGTTTATTTGCCAATCATAGGTCAAAGTCAACCTGCCTAATAACGGTCCGTCTGCTACCTGTTGAAAAACGGTATTGGTAATATTTTGTCCGCCAAGGCGAATTAAAGTATCACCACCACCTGCCCGGGGAACAGATACAGCAAGTGCCCCTGCCCCCAACGATTTTACTACGTGCAAAACATCCATTCCCCATTCTGAAAGAAGATGGTAACTCATTTTAGTATTGGCACCTACGGTATCCATCATCATTCGTGGGGTAGTTTTACCATAAATGTCTTTGTTGTTCCTTACATCAAAATACAAGCGGAAGGCAACTTTATCGTTCTCCCACGCCGGCCCTTCAGTTAAATACATGGGTAATCGCTCTTTCGAAAAATCGGTAGCAGGATTTCTAACCGGCATGGTAACACTGGTAAGATTAGGCCCAAAAGTTTCATGGCCTGTTTTTTTGCGCATTCTTACATGTGCTTTTTGATTGATAACAGTAATTTTATTTTGTGTAGATGCAGCAACTTTTAAAATGGCCTTTTTGTTAGGTGCAAACGAGTATAAAAAAATACATTCATCCCATTGTCCGTCGCCATTCTCATCAACATACTGCAGCGGAATTTGCGATTGTGCTTTTGTAACCTGTATAAACTGTATTGGTAGTTTCAACTTACTTTCAAGCGTCTTCCGCGACATGGTTATTAACTCATCTTCTCTCGAAAAATTATTTGGATTTAATAGGGTAACTGAAAGATAGGGTTGACTGTGAACGGCTGTGACAATCAGTAAAAAGAGTATGCAACCCATTCCTTGATTATACAATTTGCTAGTCATTTACTGATATTTTTTATTAAGCTGTCGTTGTTATATCCGGAACGTCAAATTAAATCAATTGCAATTAATCGCAGGTAAGAATTTTGCATACGAGTAACTTGCATCTAATCAAATTCATCTCAAAAATTTATACAATGAAAACGGTTGTCAATATTCAGCGATTAAGGCTTTGCATTTTAATACTTTGTTGTACTGGCTTCCTGTCAAAGGTTGTAGGTCAAAACAAGGGCATGGGTAAAACGCTTAAAAATCTTCAACCTATTGACACTATGCTTATAGAAAAAATAACCGGTGTAAAAGGCAAAGCCAATAATGGAGAATATAAAATTACCATCCCTCAAAACGATTTGGATGTAGAGGTTGACGGCTTTAAAATAATACCTGCAATGGGCCTGGGCACATGGATGGCCTTTACGCCAACCAAATTGGGTGTAATGATGATGGGCGATCTGGTACTTACTGAAAATGATATTAAGCCGGTTCAGCGGGAAGTAATAAAACAAGGCCTGACTATTACAGCTATACACAATCACTTTATACGCAATCATCCTAACATAATATACATGCATGTTGATGGCAATGGCAGTACAGAAGCAATGGCTACCAAAGCAAAATCTATACTGAACAAAATTACCGAGGTGCGAAACGGCAATCCTTCGGCGGGCAAGGCTTCATCAAAACCGGTAGCTAATACGCTTGATACAAAAATGCTGGATGATATTTTAGGATACACGGCAGAAATGAACAAAGGAGTTTATAAATATACCATTGGCCGAAAAGATGTAAAGCTTACGGAACATGGAATACCTGTAAGTACTTTTTTAGGGTTTAATACATGGGCTGCTTTCCAGGGCAGCCCTGAGAAAGCTGCTGTGGCCGGCGATTTTACCATGTTGCAAAATGAAGTAGAACCTGTTATAAAAGCATTGGTTGAAAACGGTATTGAAGTAGTGGCAGTTCACAATCATATGGTAAATGAAGAGCCACGCATTTTCTTTTTGCATTATTGGGGAATTGGAAATGCAGAACAATTAGCCAAAGGTTTGAAGGCAGCCTTAGGGAAAACCGGCAAAACCGGGATCGGCAAAATGGCTATGCAATAATAATTAAACTGACCGGCACCATTAAAACCTGGGAAAGAAAAGAATGAATAATATGATACCTGTAAAATCCCGAATAATAATAGGCCGCATAACCGGCAAATAGTATTGTGCAACAAAGAAAGTCTCCCTGTTATTTTGGACAATCTAATTTTACTGCATAGCGGCTATAGTTGTCAAAGCAATCAAGACGAATAGCTGTGTTTCCATTAACCGATATCCAACTAACCTTTATAAATGCCACATCTTTCTTTGGGATTTTGACTTCGTAATAATAATGGCCCGAAAGCGTTTTCTCCTCGCAACTTCGTAATAATTTAAAGGTGTATGGCCTGTTGCCAAAAAGACTGTCGAGGTTATATTTAGGTTTGAATTCTGTGCTGGGCGTACTAATCGTACTAAAAGACATATACCCCATTCTTGGCCCCTTAAGCATGAATTGCCATTGAACCGGAACCCCCTTTTGCATAACGGTTCTTCCATTAATTTTTACATCTGCCGTACCCAACCTGTAAAAATTGATGCTGGTATCTGGGCTCATTTCCAGTTTATCTGCTTTCCAGTTTACTGCATATTTTTTAGGGTGCTTAACGCCCCAATCACCTACATTTTTAAATCCTGAACTATCGTATAAAAATTGTTTTACCAGGTCGTACAACTCAATTTTTGCTGACTGGGCATTTAAAATATGATTACATAAAACCAGGACTGATAAGAATATACATTTTTTCATAAAATTCAATTTTATAAACCTTGCCGTTGTTATTTAAAAGCCTGGCTATACAAGTTATTCGATATAAAAATGCCGGTTAATTTGTTTTTTTTAACATAGGGCCTTGTTATGGTCATTGTTAACAAGATTAATCACTTCGAAAGAAAACTAATAAAAGTTAGCTATTAATATTTTTTGATGAAAGTAAATGGTAAGACTTTTTTTCGTTTAAATTGAATGGCTACAGGTTGATAAGAAATGTTTTAAGCCAGCACAAAAAGTGTTACTTAAGAATATTTATTGAAAAATTTAGAAGCTGTATAAATTTAATTTGAAACTTTGATTTTGTAATTGAAGGTGCCACATTTACTACAGATGAAGTGATCCCGTTGGCTAACGGACGAAGAAGCTATGGAAACTGCTGTTGGTATGATAAAAAATCATTTTTAAACACCTTCTAAGAGGCTGTTTAAATTTAGTTTGTACCATTCACTTTAAAAGTATACGATGCCATATATTCAACAGATGAAAGGATTGCGACGCAACCGGAGATGCTATAAAAAACCGTTTCTGGTACCCAAATAAATCATTTTAAAACGGCTTCTGAGATAACTTATAAAATTTTAATTACAATTCCCCGAAGCTAGATTAACCATATGTGGGAACAATTTTTATAGCGAGATTAATAACGTAAATAAACATACACATGAGTAAAGTTTGGATCATTACCGGTTGTTCCACAGGCTTCGGCAGAGAGTTGGCAAGCCTTGCATTACAAAAGGGAAATAAAGTAGTTGTTACTGCACGTAACCCCACCGATATTGAAGACATTGTAACTCCATACCCCGACACCGCCATCTCAGTAAAATTGGATGTAACAGATAAAGCGGAAATAAGTGCATCGGTACAGAAAGCTTTGGAAGCTTTTGGACGTATTGATGTTTTGGTAAACAATGCGGGGATCGGGTATTTTGGTGCAGTGGAAGAAAGTGAAGAAGATGAAGTACGGCGCATGTTTGATATAAATGTTTTTGGCCTTGCCAATATGACCAAAGCAATATTGCCAATAATGCGCAAACAAAGGAGTGGTCACATAGTAAACATTGCCTCTATTGGTGGATTGGTATCTTTTCCGGCGGTAGGTTTTTACAATGCCACCAAGTATGCGGTTGATGGCTTATCGGAATCGCTTGCTAAAGAAACGGCTCATCTGGGCATTAAGGTAACCATTGTAGCGCCCAGCGGTTTTAGGACAGATTGGGCTGGCCGATCGGCAAACAACAGTAAGATTGAAATTGAAGACTACGCTTCTACCGCAGGTAAAAACAAAAACGATATAAGAGGTTACAGTGGCAACCAACCCGGCGACCCTGTAAGAGCAGCTCAGGCTATCATTAAAGCGGTTGATTCTGACAATCCACCGCTTCGTTTGCTACTCGGCGCCGCCGCACTTAAAGGTGCCCGAAATAAGTTAGTGCAACTGCAAAAAGACTTTGATGCATGGGAAGAGACAACCCTGGGGGCAGATTTTCCGAAGGATTGAGAAGTAAGTTGTAAGTTTTAAGTCTTAAATAAAAAAAAACGGCTTTAAAAAAAAATCATAATGACATACAGTAAACTTTTTCGATTACCATTCCTACAACTTATAACCTAAAAATTATCAACCTAAAACTTACAACTTAAGACTTACCACTTATAACTTATTCCTTACCGATACCCCATTGCCTGCAGGCCAAACAACTCAGCATACCTGCCATCTTTTTCAAGTAGTTCATCATGACTGCCCATTTCAAGCAGGCAGCCTTTTTCTAATACAATAATCCGGTCCGCCATTCTTACTGTTGAGAACCTGTGCGATATCAATACTGCTGACTTTCCTTTAGTCAGGTCGGCAAAGCGTTGAAAAACTTCATACTCAGCACGGGCATCCAACGCTGCAGTGGGTTCATCCAAAATAAGTAGCTGTGCATCTTTCATGTAAGCCCTTGCAAGTGCAATTTTTTGCCATTCGCCACCCGAAAGTTCTATGCCATTGTTGAACCTTCTGCCCAGCATCTGCTCATACTTAAAAGGTAATTTTTCAATCATGGGGTGCGCAAGGCTTTGCTTACTGCTATCGGTAATCAGCCCTGTATTGCCTTGCTCATTAATATTGCCGACTGCAATGTTTTGGCTTACACTCATCTGGTAGCGAATAAAGTCCTGGAATATTACCCCAATCTGTATGCGAAGTTCATTAAGATCATATTCCTTCAAATCAATGCCATCCAATAAAATGCGGCCTTCAGATGGATCATACAAACGGGCCAATAGTTTTACCAGCGTTGTCTTTCCTGCCCCATTCTCCCCAACCAATGCAATTTTTTCTCCTGCATGTAAAGTAAAGCTGATGTGCCGATTGGCCCATTTGTCGGAGTTAGCATATTTAAACCCAACATTATCAAACGTAAATCCCTGCCTGATGGGTTTAGGAAATGGAAGCGGTTTTAATGCGGTTACAATGGTTGGTTGTATCTCAAAAAAATCAAAGAAATCCTGCAGGTATACTGCTCCCTGCGATACACTATTGAAACGCAGCAATATGGTTTCCATCAATCCACGTAATTGCCTGAAGGAGCCCGCCAAAAATGTAAGGGTACCAATGGTGATTAATCCAACTGCCGTTTGCGCAATTATAAAAACATAGGCACCGTAATACCCTGCGCTTCCCAATATGGCAAGCGATGCACCCCAAACCGTACGCTTGATGGCAAGCCTTTTATTTTGCGCATAAAACCGGCTGCTCAATTGCCTGAACCTGTTAACGATAAAGCCGGATAAATTAAAAATTTTGACTTCTTTAGCCGTATCGTCACTGGCACCCCAAAAAACGTACATAATCCAGTTCGCGTTTTTCAGGCGTTTGCCTTCGGCTTAATGCATACGTTTTATCATTAAAGTAGGCTTCGCCTAAAAACGCCGGAATAATAGCGACAATTAAAAGTACAATCAACCACGGGTTAAAAGCCAGTAAACCCGCCGCCAGAAAGGCCATCGTTATCAGGTCTTGTACCTGGCTAAACACCTGCGAAAGCAAAATGGTACGCCCAATAGTTTGTTGCCTTGCCCGTTCCATCTTGTCGTAAAACGTTGAGTTTTCAAATTGTTCCAGGTCAAGCGTAGCTGCATGACTAATGATTTTTATGCTGGTATGGTTCGAAAAAAGATCGCCGAGCAGGCTATCCATCAGGTTAATGCTGCGGCTTAAAATATCCGATAAAATTGCCAGTCCAAATTCAATAGCAACCAGTTTCCAGAGGTAATTGGGAACTGTTTCGTTTGTTTTTGCGATAAAAATAACCTGGTCTACAATCAGCTTACCTATATACAAAATGGCTAATGGTATTGCCGATAACAACAAGCGAAGCAAGGCATTGGTAATCGTCATCCACTTGCTGGTTTGCCAAACCATTTTAAAAAAGCGGGGAAGGTTCTTAAGCGCTGCTACTCTTTCTTTAAAGGTTAATTGTGTACCAATCTTGGGAGTTTCCTCTTTCTTTTTAAATAGTCGGGCCAAAAAAGTCATGTGCAAAATTAAGAGGGTTTGCCTGTTTTATTTTAATGTAGAAGTTTTGGAAGTGATAACCCCTTCGAACGAAATATAAAATTTGCAGATACGATTGTAGCCTGCTTTCAACAGAAAAGATGACAGATCAATTGACTATAAAGTATATTTAAGCACAACCAATTTACATGAAGACTCTTACTATTTTCTTGCTCACTATTAGCTGTTATTGTTGCCAGGCTCAAACCTTTAGCATAACCATTGCCAATACCCTGCATAACGGTCCACTGGATGGCCGGCTGCTTTTGTTACTCTCTAAAAACAATAGTAGTGAGCCCCGGTTTCAAATAAGCGATGCGGCCAATACGCAAATGGTGTTTGGTGTAGATGCTGAAAATTGGCAGCCCAAAACCAACCAGTTGGTTAGCGTAAATGCATTTGGTTACCCTATTGAAAAACTAAGGGAGGTACCCGCCGGAGATTATTATGTACAGGCACTGTTGCATAAGTACGAAACGTTTAACCTGCAAACGGGTCACACGGTTAAGCTTCCTATGGATCGTGGTGAAGGCCAGCATTGGAATATTGCCCCCGGTAACATCTACTCTAAGCCGGTTAAAATTCATTTTGATCCAGTATCAGCCAACGAAATTCAGTTGGAATTAAACCAGGTAATTCCACCTATAAAACAACCAGAAGACACAAAATATATTAAGCATATAAAAATTGAAAGCAAGCTCCTGAGCAAATTTTGGGGCAGGCCTATGTATATCGGCGCTCATATTTTAATACCTGAAGGGTTTGATGAACATCCAAATGCACGGTACCCGGTGGCTATTTTCCACGGTCATTTTCCTGATGATATTAGTGGCTTTAGAACAACACCGCCCGATGAAAATTTGAAGCCTGATACCAGCGACCGCTTTCATATAACAGGCTACAATAAAATTGTACAGCAGGAAGCTTATGACTTTTACAAACTGTGGACCGGCAAAAACTTTCCGAGGGTATTGGTGGTCGAAATTCAACATCCCACACCTTACTACGATGATTCGTATGCGGTAAATTCTGAAAGCCAGGGCCCGTGGGGCGATGCTATAACCTACGAATTGATTCCTGAAATTGAAAAGCAATTCAGGGGCATTGGCAAGGGCTGGGCCAGGTTTATGTATGGTGGTTCAACCGGTGGATGGGAGGCTTTGGCTGTACAGGTTTTTTATCCTGATGAGTACAATGGCTGTTATGCTGCCTGCCCCGATCCCATAGACTTTCATCATTATACCACGGTTGATATTTACAACCACAAAAATGCTTACTACGTAGAAAGTGAGTTTAAGAAAACACCCCGGCCTGGTCATCGCGATTACCTGGGTCACGTAAGTGCTATGGTAAAAGATATGAACCAACGAGAGCTTGCTTTGGGTAGCCGCAGCCGTAGTAGTGACCAGTTCGATATTTGGGAAGCCGTGTATTCGCCCATGGGCAAGGATGGATATCCTAAAAGGATCTACGATAAAAGCACCGGTGCCATTGATACATCGGTTGCTGCTTACTGGCGCGAACATTATGATCTGACACATATCATAAAACGTGACTGGCCAAAAATCGGGCAAAAGCTGCAGGGTAAAATACATGTTTATGTTGGCGACATGGACAATTACTATTTGAACAATGCGGTGTATACTGCTGAAGACATGATGAAAAAACTACAAAATCCCAATTGCAATTGCGAGGTAGATTATGGCGACAGGGCCGAGCACTGCTGGAATGGCGATCACAGTCAACCTAATTATATAAGCCGCTTACGCTATAACAGGATGTTCATTCCCAAATGGGCAGAGGAAGTTAAAAAACGGGCACCCAAAGGCGCAGACCTAACGTCGTGGAGGTATTGAGGGTAGTGAATAATGAAGAGTGAAGAGAATAATTAGGTTTGAATGGTTAGTTGTCTGGCAGTGAGTTGTCCAACGAGAGAAATTACATTTGATCTTGTGAGATGGAGCGTTGTG
>JAJAYD010000171.1 GCA_026786345.1 Chitinophagaceae bacterium | reverse complement strand
GGGCTGCACCCCTGGCTATTATATTACGGCCCTTCAGGCCTCGAAGAAAAACAATAATCCCGAAGGGATTTAACATCAATAACCGCCGGTGAAACCGGTGGAGTTGATCTTAACCGAACCTTCAAAAACCCTGCAGGGGTTTAATAAAATGGAATTTCTCAACTAAACAAATACGCAATATCCTCCTCGCTCAAATCTTTTACAAAGCCGTTTTCTTCGCTGACCAACTCGGCTGCCAGCTTCTTTTTTCTTTGTTGTATTTGAATAATCTTTTCTTCTATCGTTCCCTTGCAGATCATCTTATAAGCAAATACATTTTTAGTTTGGCCAATGCGATGCGTACGGTCGATTGCCTGCTGTTCAACAGCGCTATTCCACCACGGATCAAACAGAAAAACATAATCCGCCGCAGTAAGCGTAAGCCCGGTATTGCCCGCCTTTAAACTTATTAAGAACAAATTAATATTGGAATCTTCTGCCTGGAATGCATTCACCATTTCGGCACGCTTTACCGCAGGTGTTTGTCCGTCAAAATGATAGTAAGCTATTTGTTGTTTGTCCAGCTCTGCAGCAAGCAGGTTAAGCATGGATGAAAACTGGGAGAACACCAAAGCCTTGTGTGAACCCAAAATATTTTTCAGTTCCTCTATCAACATTTCTGTCTTTACCGAACGGCTGCAATTTTGCTGCTCTTCGGCGGGCAAAAGTTTGGGCGAATTACAGACCTGCCTCAGTTTAAGCATAGCTTGTATTACGGCCAGTTTACTCTTATTTAACCCGTTGCTTTTTATATCGAGAAACAGGCTGCTCTTAACCTGGTCTCTTATATAGTTGTAAAGATTTTGCTGGTCTGCATGCATGTTACACCACAAGATCATTTCTGTTTTAGCGGGCAGATCGGTGGCTACCTGCTCTTTGGTTCGGCGCAAAATAAAGGGCGCCGTAAGCCTTTGAAGCGACTTTATTTTTTCTTCATCATGAAACCTGTCGATGGCATCCGCATACTCTCGTCTAAAAAACTCCCTGCTGCCAAACATGCCGGGCAATGCAAAATTTAATTGTGCGTATAAATCGAAGGTGTTATTCACTACCGGCGTTCCACTTAATGCTATTCTTATGCGGGCATTGATATTACTTACCACCGAAGTGATCTGTGCACCAGGGTTCTTAATATTATGGCTTTCATCAATAACGGCTATGCCAAAATTCATAGGTAACAGCAAATTTGCATCGGCCCGGCAGGTACCATAACTGGTAATTACCACCTGTACGGTGTCGTTAATATCCTTTGCATTTCTTGCTGATCCGTGATGTACCATACTTCGAATACCCGGGGCGAATTTTTGCAATTCCTGCTGCCAGTTGTATATGAGGGAAGAAGGGCAAACAATAAGATGTTGATCTGCGGGATTCAGGTTAATATCATGCGCTAAAAAGCAAATGGTTTGCAGGGTTTTACCCAGGCCCATATCATCCGCAAGGCAAGCTCCTGCTCCGGCTTCGGCTAATAAGGTTAACCATTCAAAACCCTTTTGCTGATAGGGACGCAAGGTAGCTTGTATGCCAGCGGGAATAGCATACAGCGGATCATCGCCGGCTTGCCATTGTTTCCATTTACTCCACCATTCTTCTTTTACCAATGGTTTTAAAACACCTTTTTCGTTGGTGGTTGATTGTTCGCTAAAGGCCAGGTATTTTGCAACTTCAACCGTTTGTCTGGCAACCTTGCCGTGCTTTAAAATGGTTCCAAATTGTTGCAGCCAATCCTCGCTTAAAATGCCGAGGCTGTTGTCTTTTAGCAGGATGGCCTTTTGACCGGCCAGCAACATTTTTTGCAGGTCCTCCAGGTTTACTTTCTCGTCTCCAAAATGGAGGGTCATTTCAAGTGAAACAGTATGGTTTTGCTCCGACGTAATATTTGTTGTAGTAATTGCTTTATGTTGGGAATACCTGAAATGCTGCAACAAGTCCATACCGGTAAGTTCAATACCCGCATCCAGCATTTTATGAAACGTTTTAAGAAACCATTGTTTCTTTTGGGCTTCGGCAAAGGGCAGGTAGAAATAGCCATTGCGTTGTGCTGCAAAATTGGGATGGTACGATTGCAGCAGGTTCTTAAACTCCTCTTCAATGGCCTTATCCCGGTACACATTATATTCTTCGCCATCGGCAAAGGTTTCATACGTTTCTTTCCAGGGGCCATCAACAACAAATCCATCGTATACCCATTGTGGCGTAAACATTAAAAACGAATTGCTTAATTCGCTTAACAAAACCCTTGTTCGGGGAGTAGCTCTCACTTCTTTTTTTATAAAAAGATTGTTACGGTCTACCTCGTAATTTTCTTCAAGAGGCAACAGAATGTGCTGAGAAAATTCAACAACGTTGTTTTTGTATTTATTTTCTATTTGGCTTAGCCATTCCAGTGTTTGGTAGTCTTTAAACGAAAGAATAAAATACTCGTTGTTGCTTTGCAGCAGGTAGCCATACCGGGTAAAATGCTGCATTTTGTAAGCACTCCCATTTAACTGCACCCAAACATCTATACAAAGTTTGGTCTTTCTTTTATGAACCTTAAAACTTAGTTGGGGAGAAAAGGTACTGAAGACACAAGGCGACAGCTTGTTACGACTTTTACCCTGCGAAACTGAGTGATAGCACTTAACTGCTTCTGCAAAAAGCTTTAAGTTTAAGAGCGATTGATGCAGATACCGTTGCATCATGGTTTCAAACAACTTATCCCGGTCTCCCGCTGCTTTTTGTTGCTTAATTTTTTGTTCGTTAAGTGCTTGTATCTCAAAAATTTTTTCGTCGCAAAAAGCTGCAACCGCTTCTTTTAAGTGCTTAGGAAAACCACCAAAATATTTTTTCCATTCATTTGCAGATAAAATAGATTCAGACAGCAAAATTCCATTGTTTGTTTTGCGTATATGGAGGGTACCAATTATATGATGGGTCTTGCCAACATACTCTGGCAATAACAGTAATGCTACTTTTTCTTCACTCATTTTCTAATAAAGAATTTACAAAAGGCTGCAAACATAAACAATGAATTTTTTTCCATTCATCGATTGTAATAAATCATTCACTAACAACGGGGCCAATTTGCTTGATGTGGTATAAAAATGTAGAAAAAATATGAATGGCAAATACCCCGGTATAACCTTTTTCGTAAGTATTTTTAAGAATCTTGTCCAGATTGATTACCGGGGCGTTACTTATGATCAGCATAATTATTCCAACTTATAACGAAGCGGCTTCAATTGGCCAACTGGTGCATTCGGTGTTATATCAGAACACGCCACATGAGGTGGAAGTAATAGTGTGCGATGGTGGTAGTACCGATGACACCCTTCCCCTTGCAGAGGCCGCAGGCGCAAAATGCATTGTATCGCCCGGCAAGAGCAGAGCGTTACAAATGAACTATGGAGCAGCGCAAGCCAGCGGAGATATGCTTTACTTTATACATGCTGATACGCTTCCACCTAAATCCTATGTAACAGATATTTATAATGCCTTAGTACAAGGCTACCAGTCAGGCCGGTACCGTACAAGATTTGATAGTTCACATTTTCTATTAAAGCTCAATGCTTTTTTTACCCGCTTCGATTGGCACATTTGTAGCGGCGGCGACCAGACTTTATTCATTACCCGTAAACTTTTTGAAAGCATAAATGGTTTTGATGAATCCATGTTCATCATGGAAGACTATGACATTGTTTCGAGGGTAAGAAAAATAGCGCCTTATTGCGTAATGGAAGGTTATGCAGTTGTTTCTGCAAGAAAATATGAAACCAATAGTTGGTTGAAAGTGCAATTAGCCAATAAAAAAATTGTGAACATGTATAGAAAAGGCGCATCGCAAAAAGACATGGTAGAAACTTATAAACAAATGCTGGTTTACCGCTAACAAGGCATGCATCTTACCAGAACAGGCGTATGAAAAATTTTATTACAGGCATACAGCAGATAGGTATTGGGGTAACCAATGCAAGTGAGGCCAAGCATATTTATAAAGAATTGTTTGGTATGAATGTATTGATATTTGAAGACCAGGCAGAAGCATCGCTGATGACAAAATATACAGGTAGCCAGGTGCATAAGCGGCATGCCATACTTTCTATGAATCTTTCGGGAGGTGGCGGCTTTGAAATATGGCAGTTTACCAGCAGAGCGCCGGCAAAGCAAAACACGCCCCGCTTTGGAGACCTGGGCATATTTGCCGCCAAAATAAAATGCAGGAATGTAAATAAAGCCCATGCACATTTTAGTAGCAAAAGCAATGTCCGGGTGTCTGAATTAATGGAGGCACCCGACGACCGTTATCATTTTTGGCTGACAGATCCTTATGGCAATTATTTTGACCTTGTAGAGGGAGATGATTGGTTTAAGGTGAATGATGCGGCTTGTGGAGGTGTTGTTGGGGCGGTGATAGGTGTTTCAAACCTGGAGCAGTCCATAAAATTTTACAAAGAAGTTTTAGGTATTGATGAAGTGATTTATAAAGGCAGCGCACCTGCGGTAGATGTGCCTGATACGGAACAGCAAGGCCAGCAGTTTAAAAGAGCCTTGCTGAAAAAGCAGGTTTCGGCTACTGGTGCATTTAGCAAATTACTGGGTATGGTGCAAATTGAATTGGTAGAAGCACTCGACTTTCAACCTCAGAAAATATACTACGAGCGTTATTGGGGAGACTGTGGTTTTATCCATTTGTGTTTTGATGTAACGGACATGAATGCTTTAAAACTCAAATCAGTGCAGCATGGTTTTCCATTTACGGTGGATAGCAATGATTCGTTTTGCATGGGCAGCTCTGCCGGTAGATTTTGCTACTTTGAAGATCCCGATGGAACTTTGATTGAATTGGTTGAAACGCATAAGATACCCATCCTTAAAAAACTTAATTGGAGCCTTAACCTGCAGACCCGTAAAAGTGAAGGTCCATTACCGAATTGGATGATCAACATGATTGCATTGAACAAGATTAAATAAGGAGAGGCGGATGAGTACCGGTTTAATCGAGAAAGGTTTCCACTAACCTTCTTTCAGCTTTTGAAAAGGCTACATAATTACGAAGGCCTGTTATAAGATCAACAAATACCCTGGCACAAAAAACAGTGGTAGCTATGGCAAGTATCCACATCCAAAAAGAAATGGACGGCAACAAAAATGTCAGAACCATGCTTACCAGAAATACATAAATGGGATAGGTGATGATGAGTACAGTAAATAAGGCCGAATGATAAAACACCGTGCCACCCGTTTTCTTCTTAATAAAAGATTTAAGAGGTAAGTATACAGGCAGGTTAAGCACCAGCCCCACTGTAGCAGGAGCCAATAATACAATTACTTCAATACAGGTAAATACAAAACCAAATTTGCCGGGAGGATACACTTTGTTATCATTCAACTTTGAAAACAATTTTTTTGCTTGCTGCAATCTTAATTGGTATAACCGTTGTTTTAAATTGTAGAGGAGTGATGACTTATCATCTTGAGAACTATTGGTATTGGAAAGTAAAAATTGGATACTTCCAGCATCATTTTCGTCAATCAACATTCCCTTTTCCAATTCAGTAAAAATTTGCCGGTTTAATTCAAGTATTTGTTCTGCTTCTGAAGCCCCCCTTAAAATTTGATTGTGACTGATTGGCGCACCAAAATGTATCACTACATTTTTACTAAAACTTTTAAAGGAGCTGTAATTAAAACTGACGGGAAGAATG
Organism: Chitinophagaceae bacterium; assembly: GCA_026786345.1. Taxonomy (GTDB): domain Bacteria; phylum Bacteroidota; class Bacteroidia; order Chitinophagales; family Chitinophagaceae; genus Segetibacter. The sequence continues at coordinate 562 of JAJAYD010000171.1, read as the reverse complement.
GTAAACCTTTGTTGCATTGGCTCCTCCTTCCAAACATTCAAAGCAATGCGGGCAGTTCCCTTTTTTAATGGTCGTAGTTTCCATTGGTTCAGGCAAAGGCCCTCAGTAAAAATCAACACAATACCACCTTGCTTAAGTATGGCTGTGCATCTTTCAAAGGTGGCATCATTTAAAGCAAGGTATTCTTTGCCTTCACGCAAACGGTAAATTGGAATGGCCTTTAATGCAGTCAATATTTTTGCTGCCCAGGGATTTCTAAAAGCATCTCCCCTGGCCAAAAAATGAACGGGTCTATTAAAATAGGCTCCTAACAACAATGCATCAAAAAACGAATTGGGATGATTGCAGGCAAGTAATAATGGACCCTGCCTTCCCAAAGTTTTACGATCTGAAAAAACTATTTTTTTGCAGAAGAAAAATAGTCCGGAACGTACAAGGTATTTTGCAAAAATGTATAGCAATAAGTATAGATGATTTTAAGAGACGTAAAGATCAGGATATCTTTCGCAATCGGCTGCTGTATCAACGTCACACAAAACAGGTAAGGTATGTAAGCTCAATT
>JAJAYD010000170.1 GCA_026786345.1 Chitinophagaceae bacterium | reverse complement strand
GAAGTAAGCTGGACCTTTAGAGGTGGAATGGATCTTCGTGATGAGGTCATGGGCACAGAAGGTACCATTTGGCTAAACGGATTTTTGCGTACCGGCTTCGAAATGTTTACCACGGGTAAAGGTGTAGGGTATGTTGCAGAGAAGGCAGAAGTGAATAAAGGCTGGGTGTTTCCCGTTGGGGATGAAACCCATGAACTGGGCTACTCACATATGTTTACCGATATGTTTGAAGCCATTGAAAACAAGCGTGATCCCCTGGAAACTTTTTATGATGGTTATGTGGTGAATTCCATTTTGGATGCTGCATTTCTTTCCGCTAAAACAAAGCAGTGGGAGCCGATAGTTTTAGAAGATTGGCGGGGAGACGGAGTAAGTACACAACAGGAACATTTCACTTCGTTTGATGAAGAATACTATTTAATTAAAGAGGAGGTACTTCCAAATGGGGATACTGCACTTATATTAAAAAATAAAACAACGGGAGAGGTAATTAATAGAACAACTCATAACACATAAGCATCTAAAGCAGGCCCGGTAATATCAAATCTATAGGTACTTATTTAAATGTGATTTCATCATTTTTCTAGTCTTTGCTCATTACGTTCTCCAATTCCCAAAATCAAAAGAGACATGTTTTTAATCACCGTAAGCGGGGATGGTAAAAATAAAATTAGAAATTCATAAATATATTCTGATATGAAAGAGCAAAACGCCATTCAACTATTTGAAGATAAAAAGGTAAGAACCCTTTGGGATGAAGAACAAGAGAAATGGTATATCTCTATCATTGATGTAATAGCTATTTTAACTGAAAGTGTAGAGGCGAATGCCTACTGGCGAAAGTTAAAGCAACGCTTAAAAGCAGAAGGAAATGAAACCGTGACGAACTGTCACGGTTTGAAAATGCTGGCTCCCGATGGCAAAATGAGGATGACTGATGTTGCCGATACAGAACAGTTATTCAGGTTAATTCAATCCATCCCCTCACCCAAAGCGGAGCCCTTTAAATTGTGGCTGGCACAGGTGGCCAATGAACGCTTAGATGAAATGCAAGATCCGGAATTGAGTATTGACAGGGCATTGGAGCAATACCTCAAATTAGGCTATAGCGAAAGCTGGATTAACCAACGCCTTAAAAGCATTGAAATCCGTAAGGAATTAACCAACGAGTGGAAAAGCCGTGGCCTGAAAGAAGGGCAACAATTTGCCACATTAACTGATATTATAACCAAAGAATGGGCAGGCAAAACCACCAAGGAGTACAAAGTATTTAAAGGTTTAAAAAAGGAAAACCTTAGAGACAACATGACAAATACCGAGTTGATTTTAAACATGCTTGCCGAAGCTTCTACCAAAGATATTTCGGCAGCGGTGCAACCAAAAGATTTTGACCAAAGTAAAAAAGTAGCAAAGCAAGGTGGCAATGTGGCAAAAGTGGCTCTGAAGGAGCTGGAATCTAAAACAGGGAAAAAAGTAGTTAGCTCATTGAATGCTAGAAAAGTTTTAGGCATTAAAGGTTCAAACTGAAAAGAAAGAGAATGAGTAAAAAGGAATTCTTTCCAACTGTCAATCCCCTGTTTAAAGAAATAAGGGAGCTGATAGAGCAAAGCCGACAGCAAGTAGCTGTTACGGTAAATTCGGCTATGAGCATGTTGTATTGGCAAGTAGGCAAGCGAATAAATGAGGAGGTGTTAAACCTTGAGAGGGCAGATTATGGGGAACAAATTGTGCAGACACTGTCTGCACAATTAACTACAGAGTTTGGAAAGGGCTTTTCAAAGCGAAATCTATTTAATATGCTTCGATTTGCGGAAGTATTTCCTGAAAAAGAAATTGTATACACACTGTGTAAACAATTAAGCTGGTCTCATTTGCTGGCCATAATACCATTACAAGAACCCCTAAAAAGGAATTTCTATATCGAAATGTGCAAATTGGAAAAATGGAGTGTCCGCACATTTCAGGAGCGCATCAACTCAATGTTGTATGAACGTACAGCCATCAGTAAAAAGCCTGAGCAAACCATTATCAACGATTTAGAATTTCTAAAAAACCAACAGCTGATAAGCCCAGATTTGGTATTTAGAGACCCCTACTTTCTCGATTTTTTAGGCTTAAAGGATACTTATTCAGAAAAAGATTTGGAAGCAAGTATACTGGTAGAACTACAAAAATTTATCATTGAGTTGGGGTCAGATTTTGCTTTTATGGCACGTCAAAAACGTATTACTATAGACAATGATGATTACTATATTGACTTACTCTTTTATCATAGAAGATTGAAATGCCTGGTGGTTATAGATTTGAAACTTGGAAAATTTGAAGCTGCATACAAAGGGCAAATGGAACTATACCTGCGCTGGTTAGAAAAATATGAAGGGATAGAAGGAGAAAATTTACCTATAGGGTTGATACTTTGTGCTTCAAAAAATCAGGAACATATAGAATTACTACAACTGGAAAAAAGCAATATCAAAGTAGCCGAATATCTTACCCAATTGCCAGATATGAAATGGTTAGAGCAAAGGCTACACCAGGCTATAGAAATGGCTAAAAATAAATTGAGTAGTTAGGAGTAAGAACAGTTCTTTTCACCGCGACCTTTTGTCGGTTCAACTACTTATGTATTCAACGTGATGGCTTTTCATTTATTCGTCAAGATATTCTCAGCCATTTTGCATATGCACTGAGTACCAATCCAGAAGGCGAGTACTTTAAATGCAACCTAATCAACTTCCGCAAACATCGACGTTGTCCGCGAGATCAACTTCAGCTCATAACTCATATCTCATGTATAGACTACTATTAAGTCACGAACTAAAAATTGAGCGGCTCCTAAATTCATTAATATTGACTTTTTTATCTCGTAAATGAAAATACCCAACATGAAATTTCTTTTTTTACTACTTCTTTCTCTTGCAACAATAGCAGGTACACATGCTCAAAACGGAACGGAACCTGTAAGACTAACCGATATGCTGCAAATCAAAACTGCAGCCAATATCAGTTTAAAAAAAGATGGAACTGCCGCTGTGTTTACCGTTACCTCAATTGTACCCGATGAAAAAAGCAAATTGGATTATAAATACGAAACACAATTATTCCGGGTTAGTGCTGATGGAAATACTGCACCCATGCAGGTAACATATGCAAAGGAAGGTGCATCCCAGGCTGTGTGGAGCCCCGCTGGAAAACAACTGGCTTTTGTACGTACGGTAGACGAAAAGCCGCAAATATTTTTGTTATCAATGGATGGTGGCGAACCTTTGCAACTCACTAAATTTAAGTCTGGTGCTAATAATCCCAAATGGTCTCCAGATGGCAAACAACTGTTGTTCTCATCGTCTGTACCCTTTCAAACTTTATTAAAAGATAGTGCTGTTGATGAGAGCATGTCGTTACCTGCATGGCCTTACGAAAAGCCGGGTTTTACAGGAAATGAAAATTTAAAAATTGATAGCTCCAGGGGTGACCCTGATGGTAACATAACTGAGATAAGAAATTACCTGCAAAACAATGAAGCGGATAAGAAAGCCATCGTGCTGAACAAGCTCAACTTTCAAAACGAAATGGGCATATCCTCAGAAATGAATTTTAACCAGTTTTACAAAGTAAATGTTGTGGCAGGTGCAACACCTGTTGCAGTTATCCGCGGGTTTAATAAGTACAGCAATGTTGATTTTACCCCCGACGGAAAGCACTTAATTATTTCCGGGGATGTAGATTCACTGGAGAACCCGGATCGTTCGCTGGAGAACGAAATTTTTATAGCGGATGCCGATGGAAGTAATATAAAATTGCTGCTGGGTGCTAAGGGTAAAAGCTATACCAATGCCACTGCTTCTTCATCAGGTAAGTGGATGGCGTTTGTATATGGACCGACCTCTTTTGTAAGTGTGCCTACACTTGCACTAATACCATTGAATGGTACTGAGAAAGATATGGTGAACATTGAGTTTGACAGAAGTATTAATAGTATGAAGTGGAGCAGTGATGACCGCTACCTCTATTTTTCGGGCCCAAGTAAAGGCGGAGCACCTTTATATCGGTTAAACATTTCAACTAAAAAAGTAGAGCAACTTTCTGATGCTAACAGTGGCATTTTAAGTTTTGACATTGTAGGTAATAAAATGCTTTTTACAAAAACCGAAGTGGCCAACCCCTGTGAGTTGTATATGGCCGATGCAGACTTTAAGAATGTAAAAAAGTTGAGCAACTTAAATGATTGGGTCATAAAGAAGAATCTGTCCTTTCCTGAAAAGAAAACTTTTGTAAACGATAATGGGATGACCGTAGAATATTGGGTAATGAAACCAACGGCATTTGCAGCAGGTAAAAAATATCCACTCTTATTAAATATACATGGTGGACCATCAGCTATGTGGGGGCCGGGCGAACTGAGCATGTGGCATGAGTTTCAATATTTTGCTGCAAAAGGTTATGGAATTGTATATGCCAATCCACGTGGTTCCGGCGGATATGGACTTGATTTTTTGAAAGGAAACATCAATGACTGGGGAGCCGGTCCAACGAGTGATGTGTTGACAGCCTTAGATAAAGCAGTTGCATTGGGATGGGCCGACTCCTCAAAGCTTTTGGTTACCGGTGGGTCGTATGCCGGTTACCTGGTTGCCTGGATCATTAGTCATGATAAACGTTTTGCAGCTGCCTGTTCGCAACGGGGCGTATATGATTTAAGCACATTTTTTGGTGAAGGAAATGCCTGGCGATTGGTGCCCAATTACTTTGGTGACTACCCGTGGGAAACAAAGACAAAAGGAATATTGGTAAGGGAATCGCCGATCACTTATGTAAGCAACATTACTACGCCGTATATTATTTTTCATGGGGGCAACGACCGCCGTACCGGTTTTGTACAAGGCGAAATGATGTACCGAAGCCTGAAAGTTTTAGGCCGTCCGGTTGAGTATGTTGTACACCCCGGAGCAACACACGAAATAACCCGTGCCGGTGACAACCGCCAACGACTTGATCAAATGCTGCGTACCTACGAATTTTTTCAACGGTATATAGGTAAGAAATAACTGGCACTGGTGTACAAACTTCAACTAATAAAAAAATTCCATGCAACGTTCAATTGCATGGAATTTTTGTTTACAGAAAACTCAACTTAATTTTTTGTGGTAACCTTGGTTTTCCTGACTGTTTTAGGATGTTTTTTTTCTCTGTGCCTGCCATACATATAACCTGCTCCGGCACCTACTGCGCCACCTATGAGGGCGCCTTTACCTTTTTTACGGCTTACTATGGCTCCTGTTGCAGCACCTGCACCCGCACCAATGAGCGTACTCTTTTTCTTTTGACCGCTGCTGGTTTTTGTTTTAACCTCGGTGGTTTGGGCAGTTGCAAAAGTTGGCGCTAAAACGTTTACACTCATGGCTATGATTATTATTAAAAAAAGTTTTTTCATACAAATAGCGTTTAAATTATTACTGAAAAATATCAGGGTACCAATTACCAAAATCAGGCCAGTGAGCCTGTACAAAAGTTTAATTGATATGCTTAATTATTCTTCTTTAAATCTTTCGTAGGCTGCCTTGAAGTAAAATTAAGAGTAAAGGAAATGAGATTGGCTTGTCAACGTAGATTCTCATCAATAGATTTACAGAGTGTTCTGCTTTTAACGACCTGGATGTTTAGTGCTCAATAAAAATTCCGCCGTACAGGTGAGTCACACCCGTCCAAACCGGTTGATCCGGGCGGTCAACCAAAGCCTCATCGATATTACAATGCCGATATCCTAAAAATATATAAATTGAAACCTTAGAAGCTGTAAAAAAACGAAAACGCTTATTTTCTCTGTGTTCTTTGTGCTGCATTTTTTTTCCGTGCCCTTTGTAGTAAAAAAATAACCACAGAGAAATGCAAGTGATTTAGCTACAAAGTACACAGAGCGGATAAGAAAGAATAGACTCAAAATAATCTTTGACAGCTTGTTAAAAATTGAGCGGAGATATTCGCAGTTGTAATATGCCTTCCTGCTTTAAAATTTGCCTGGTTTGGATTAATCCTTTTTACTGTTACGTTTTAAAACTGAATACATGAAAACATTGGTTTGTACTACACCCGGACATTTGGAATATGCTGCAGGGGTTATGCCACTCAACCAAAAGGGAAAGGCCATAATTAAGATTAAACGTATCGGAATATGCGGAACGGATTTGCATGCTTTCGAGGGAACACAACCTTATTTTGATTATCCAAGAATTTTAGGTCATGAGCTTTCTGGTGAGCTAATTTACATGGATGATGCAGTTGGTTTTTCAGTCGGGGAGGCCGTAACTTTTATTCCTTACTTCAACTGTGGCACCTGTGTTGCCTGCCGTAATGGTAAACCTAATTGCTGTGTAACCTTAAATGTTTGTGGTGTAAATAGCGATGGGGGCATGGTAGAATACCTGTCAGTGCCATCGTATGCCTTGGTGCATGGCAATGGGTTGAGTTTTGATGAGCTGGCATTGGTTGAACCCCTGGCCATCGGCGCTCATGGAGTGCGAAGGGCCACTATTAATGAAGGTGAACATGTTTTGGTTATAGGAGCCGGACCCATTGGTTTGGGCACCATGGAATTTGCCCGGATCGCAGGTGGTAAAGTGATTGCCCTGGATGTTAATGAAAAGCGGCTGGCGTTTTGTAAAGAAAAGCTGCGGGTGGCGCATACAGTTAATGCACTCGATGCTGATGTTGCCGATCAATTAGCGACCATTACCAATGGTGAAATGCCTACTGTTGTTATGGATGCCACCGGTAATTTAAAAGCAATCAACGATTCTTTCCGGTATATGGCTCATAGTGCCCGGTATGTACTTATCGGCCTTCAAAAAGGCGATATTAGCTTTAGCCATCCGGGGTTTCATAAAAGAGAGGGAACGTTAATGAGCAGTAGGAATGCTAACCGGCAAGACTTTGAACATGTGATGGCTTGTATGAAAAGCAAATTGGTTAATCCTACTACATACATTACACATAGGGTACCATTTAACCAGGTGAAAGAACAATTTGAAAGCTGGTTGCACCCGGCAAATGGTGTTATAAAAGCTATGGTAGCGGTGGAGGAGTAGTATTTGTGAAACCTGCGGTTTTAAAAACTCAGGCTTATATAGGTAAGCCGTCTCAGCTAACAATAAAATTTTTTATAGTTAAAAGGGTCAGATTAAGGGGCTAATTTTTTCTTTAAAAAATTTTACTTTTTCTCTACCAGTCTTGTTTAAGATACCTTTAATCAAACCTTAACTAAACAGTTTTGTTACTTACCACGATTTACATTTGTTTCGTGACAAGTAACTTTCTTTGACGTCTTACTGTAATTGCAATGGCAAAAAATAGCACTATTGGTATGCGTGTACCTATTGTACGCACATTAGAACTTATACGCCTAAAACGCGGGGAAATATACTCTATATATTTCTTCGCCATTTTGTATGGCTTATTACAATTAAGTATTCCTTTAGGTATACAAATGATTATCAATTTCATACAGGCCTACACCTTTAGCACAAGCCTTTGGGTTTTAATAGGGTTGGTAATTGTTGGCGTGGTGGTTAGCGGGTTTTTTCAGGTAACGCAACTGCGTTTAATTGAACGCATCAACCAAAAAATATTTGCCGGTTATGGGTTTGAATTTACTTTTCGTATACCCCAACTCGATATGAAAAGTGTTGATCATTATTATCTTCCCGAATTGGTTAACCGTTTTTTCGATACAGTAAGTGTTCAAAAAAGCCTTGGAAAGCTTCTCATCGACCTTCCAACTGCTTCTATCCAAATTCTATTTGGCATTATTCTGCTTTCACTATACAACACGGTGTTTATTCTGTTTGGTATCGTGCTGCTACTTATCCTGTTCCTCATTATTTATTTTACCAGTAGGCGTGGTATTTCTACCAATCTTGAAGAAAGCAACTATAAGTATGAAGTAGCTGCCTGGCTGGAAGAATTGGCAAGGGCTTACCGAACTTTTAAATACGGGTTGAACGCCAATCATCATCTAAGGCAAAGCGACAAGCTTATTACCGGTTATCTTAATGCACGCAACAATCACTTTAAAGTATTGCTTACCCAGTACTGGTCGTTAATAGGTTTTAAAGTTTTAATTACTGCCTGCATGCTGATTGTTGGGGCTTTGCTTGCCATAAACAATCAAATAAATATTGGGCAGTTTGTAGCAGCCGAAATTGTTATAATCATGATGATGGGCTCAGTAGAAAAATTTATTTATAGTCTTGAAAATCTCTATGATCTGCTTATAAGTATAACCAAACTTAGCAAGATTATAGAAATGCCTTTGGAGCGTAATGGCACTATAAAGTTTGATCCTGAAGGTAAAGGGGTTGATATAAAAGTTAAAGACCTTTCTCTTAATTTTGACGATTCGCCTGACGTTTTACAATTAATATCGTTTCATATAGCTGGCAGTAGTAAAGTTTGCGTTATGGGGCAGGAGGGTGCAGGCAAAAGCGTTTTGCTTAGAATTTTAACCGGCTCTTACAGCGATTTTAGTGGCTCTGTTTTAATAAACGACATCCCTGTTAACAATTACGATAATAAAACATTGCACCAGCATACAGGGGTAATTTTAAACGACCAGGATATTTTTCATGGAAGTGTTTTAGATAACATAACGCTTGGCAACTCCGCTATCTCTCTGTCTGATGTTACCCGGCTTGCTGCTATTACCCAATTCGATCAGCACCTTACCAACCTTTCTGATGGATACAATACCATATTAGATGTAGCCGGCAGCCGGCTTGGCAAAGCCAGTATTCAAAAATTGTTGCTGATGCGTGCCCTTATACATAAACCAAAGCTACTTTTATTAGAAAATCCCTGGAGCGTTTTAAATGAAGAAAGTAAGAATAGTATTCAAAATTACATGCTGCACCACATGCAACCCACTACAGTTGTCGTAGCAACCAACGACCATGCTTTTGCTGAACAATGCGACATGATCATTATGCTGGATAGAGGAACGCTTAAAGCCATAGGTAAACCACAAGAAGTTTTTAATGCAATAAATTAAAAGGCATGCAGGTTTTAGAAGACATAATTGAAGGCGAAACAGGTTACAAGATAGAGAGCACGGAAAATTTTTATTTTAGCGGCTATCATCAACGCCTTAAAATATGGATAATTGTACTTAGTGTGTTGTTATTTTTTGTATTGTTTCTTCCCTGGACACAAAACATACGTGCCAGCGGTACTGTAACGACCCTGTACCAGTCACAGCGTCCGCAAGAGTTAAATGCTATCATTCCCGGCAGAATTGTAAAGTGGTTTGTAAAAGAAGGGGACTACGTAAAGAAAGGCGACACCCTTATTTTGCTGGCCGATGTTAAAGACGATTATCTTGATCCTAAACTTGTTGCCAGAACGAAGGAACAGCTACAGGCCAAACAACAAAAAATTGGTTTTTATACTGATAAAATAAATACAACAGGCGGGCAGATCAATGCAATGGAAGCCACCAGGGAATTAAAAATAAACTCTCTTAGAAATAAGATAGAGCAGTTGCGCCGCAAGGTGTTAAGCGATTCAGCAGAGTGGAATGCGGCCGTTATTGATAAAAATATTGCAAGTGAACAGTTTGACAGGGCAAAAGGCATGCATGCTGATGGTATCATTTCGCTTGTTGATTTTGAACGAAGAACGGCTTCGTATCAAAAGGCTGTTGCTGCCGAAACAGAAAAGCTTAATAAGTTTTACAACACCAGGCAGGACCTGACAATAGCACAAATTGACATTAATAGTGTGCAGCAGGAAACAGCCGAAAAAGTAATGAAAGCTAAAGGCGATCAAGCCTCTGCACAAAGCGACATGGCGGGTACCGCAGCCGAAGTTGCCAAGCTTGAAAACCAGGTTTCCAATTACCTGATCCGCGGTACCCAGCTTTGGCTAATTGCGCCCCAGGATGGGCAGGTAGTTAATGCTGTTAAAGCCGGCATAAACGAGATTGTTAAAGAAGGCGAGATGATAGTGCAGGTAGTGCCATCAAACATTAATTATGCTGTTGAAATTTTTGTAAGGCCAAACGACCTTGTATTGGTAGATACCGGTCAAAAGGTGCGATTTATTTTTGACGGTTATCCTGCTGTTGTTTTTTCGGGCTGGCCTGATGCAAGCCATGGCACCTTTAGCGGAAAAGTAATTGCGGTAGAACAAAATCGTAACATCAACGGCTTGTTTAGGTTGCTGGTAACCGAGGATAAAAATGAACGGCATTGGCCAGGAGATTTAAAGCTGGGAACGGGAGCTGTTGGATTTGCCTTGCTTAAGAATGTGCCTATTTGGTATGAACTATGGCGGCAGATAAACGGCTTTCCTGCTGATTACTACAAGCCCCTGGGTAATGTGAAAGCCGACAAAAAGTAAAAGAGCCATCATTTGAAAGACCCTGGATTCAAGTTAAGTAACTGAAAATAAAATTACAAGCCTGGTGCTAATACAGTAAGGCTCGTAAACAAACTCTATAAACCCGATGCATTACTTGTTACAGTTGAAGAGTGCGACGCAACGGTGTACCAGACTTATTCAACCGTTGATGACAAAAAAATTATCCAGGTGGGTATTTCTGACTTGTTTATTTCTTGTAAATGCTACCTGTACGGTTTTGGCTCAGCAACCTGTTTTAACATTAGACAACGTATTCACAATAGTTCGCAACTACCATCCTGTAGCAAAGCAGGCAGGCTTAAGTGTGGATAGCGCAAGGGCCAGTAAACTTGCAGCAAGAGGTGCATTCGATCCCATGCTGTATGTTACCAACGAACAAAAAACTTTTGATGGGAAGAACTATTATTTCTACACAAACCCCGAATTGAAAATACCCACCTGGTATGGCGTAGATGTAAAGGCAGGTATGGAGGACAATGGAGGTGAAAGATTGACCGGCGAAGCCACCGGGGGAAGAAGCAGTTACGTTGGGGTTAGCATACCCTTTTTAAAAAACCTGGTGACAGATAAAAGACGCACAACACTGGAGCAGGCTAACATACTGATTAGGCAAAGCGAAGCAGACCAATTAAATGAGGTAAACAATTTATTATACGACGCAGCAACGGCCTATTTAACGTGGGCGCAGGAGTACCAGGTTTATAACGTTCTTAAAAATGTTATTGTCATAAATGAACAACGTTTACAGTTGGTTCGCCGTTCTTATTTGGGTGGCGACAGGGCTGCAATTGATACCGTGGAAGCTTTAACACAATTGCAAAGCTTTCAGTTTTTAGCAAGCGAAGCACAGTACAGATGGTTAGCAGCAGGACTGGAATTATCCAACTTTTTGTGGTTAGGGAACAAGCAGCCTTATCAACTAACCCCTGCCATTATACCCGATACAAGCTGGAATGAAGTTAACATTTTGCAGTACCCGCTACCGGCGCTGCAGGATGCGTTGTTACATGCACAGGCGAGTCATCCTAAAATTCAAACCTTTGATAGAAAGCTCGAAGTTTTGCAAGCTGAACGAAGGCTTAAATTTCAAAACCTGTTACCGGCGCTTAACTTCAACTATAATTTTTTAACCAAAGGCTACGAGCCCTGGAAGGGATTGGGACAGAATATATTTGAGAACAACTATAAATACGGAGTTGAATTTGGTTTGCCCTTATTTTTACGACAGGGAAGGGGCGATTATAAAATCGCCAAAATTAAAATCAGGTCAACCGACCTGCAGCGGGACCAGGCAGCACTTGAAATAGAAAACAAAATTCGCAACTACTTTACGCAACTGCTAACCCTGCGCCAGCAGGTAAAAATTTACGAAGATGCCTTAGAAAATTTTACCAGGCTGCTGCAAGCCGAAGGTGTTAAATTTTCAATAGGCGAAAGCAGTTTGTTTTTATTAAATAGCCGGGAAAATAAAGTGCTTGAAACAAAGCAAAAGCTGGTAGAACTTAAGACGAAGTTTTTTAAAGCATTGGTAGCATTACAATGGGCCGAAGGTACCTTGCCCTCCACCAAACGGTATTAGTTTTGGGCATATTTCTTAAAAGTTTTGGCGGTATTTGCTGCAGCTTTGGGTAAGAGCTTTAACAAACAGGACAGCATGGTTCAGCATCCCTAAATCCGCAACTACGGACATTACCACAAATGTTCCCAAATTTATTTTTTTGCGGTTCGGGTTTTTGTCCTCTTTTTATTTTCTATAGTTATCTTTCTAACGCTGTTTTAACCAACCGAAAACTGTGGCAATGCTAAAAAAAATGTTTTTATTGTTATGTTTTTTGCAGGTGTTCTTGTTTAATATTCTTGCACAAAATCAAACAAAAGCTACCAGCATCAATCTTGTTTTAAATAAAATACAAAGCATAAAGCCGCGGAATGTTGTGTTTATATTAACCGATGATCACCGTTATGACTTTATGGGTTTCACCGGTAAACTTCCCTGGTTAAAAACGCCTGATATGGACAGGCTTTTTAAAGAAGGGGCCTACTTTAAAAATGCATTTGTTACAACTTCTTTGTGCTCACCCAGCAGGGCATCCATCTTAACAGGCGCTTACTCGCATGTGCATACCATAGTCGACAATGCCTCTCCTGAACCTGCTGGCAATATTTATTTTCCTCAATACCTGCAAAAGGCTGGCTATCAAACTGCCTTCTTTGGTAAATGGCATATGGGTGAAGATGCAGCAGCCGATAACCCACGTCCGGGCTTTAATTATTGGGAAAGCTTTAAAGGGCAAGGCGTGTATTACAATCCAACCCTTAATATTGACGGCAAAAAAGTAACCTTTAATGACTCTGCTTACATTACAGATTTACTTACTGAGCATGCCGTTACCTGGCTAAAGGACCGCGACAAATCCAAACCGTTTTTCCTGTACCTGTCGCATAAAGCGGTACACATGCCTTTGGCACCTGCTAAACGCCATAAGGGAATGTACAAGAACATGAAGTATGTATTGCCTCCCACGTATTACCAAACTTTATCGGACGATTACAAAAAACTGGATTGGCCTGAGTGGGTAAAACAACAACGCTATAGCTGGCATGGAGTAGATTATTTATATCACTCCCATCAGCCAATGGAAGAACTGGTTCAAAATTATGGTGAGACATTAATGGGTGTTGACGAAAGTATTGGATCGGTGATGGAATATCTGAAAAGCGAAGGCCCTGACCAAAATACCCTGGTAATTTATATGGGCGATAATGGGTTCAGTATGGGCGAACATGGGTTGATTGACAAAAGACATTTTTATGAAGAATCGGTAAAAGTTCCCTTTCTTGCCTACTGCCCTGAATTGTTTAAAGGCGGTCAAACTATAACTAAAATGGTGCAGAATATTGATGTTGCGCCGACTATATTAACGGTAGCAGGCTTACAGCCCCCACCAGCTATGCCGGGTAAATCGTTCATCCCTTTATTGATGGGTGATACGACAAAATGGAGAGACAAAATTTTCTACGAATATTTTTGGGAGTACGATTTTCCGATGACACCTACGGTGTTTGGAGTACGTTCCGATAAATTTAAATACATACGTTACTATGGCATTTGGGATACCAATGAACTCTACGACCTGGAGAAAGATCCCAATGAATCAGTAAACCTGATAAATAAGCCGGAGTATAAATCTGTAGCAGATAAAATGACCAAAGAGTTGTTCGATTGGTTAAAAGAGACAAACGGTATGCAGATACCTTTAAAAGAAATCAACAACCGGCAGGCATTCGGCGATTATCGCCATCGTGGATTATGATGATTGCTGATACATTACTTTAAAGCTGTTACTGAAATCTTATTTTATTTAAAATACGGTTATGAAGAATAATCAAAATGTTGCATTGTGCCTGTTGGCTAACGTTTTTTGTATGGCGGTGCACATAGAAAGTAACCTATGCTAACTAATAAATCAGCAATTATAAACTGCCATTCCAATTTGCCCTCCCGTTTTCGGGGAAAAGCGAAGGAAATAATGGAGCTTGAAACCAGGCTTAATTAAATGGGTTACCATACAATTGCAGTCTCTTTAAACTGAAAAAAGTCTATACATTCTTTAGGGGCTTCTCCTGCTATTTGGGTTCTATTATTATCGGAGGCATTCATTTGATTTCCCAATAACTTTATGAGACATTAAATAGTAAAAACCAAATTGAATAAACACAATGAAAAAGACTATAAATATACTGGTATGCCTTGCCCTGTTTTTTGTTGCGTCGGCCCAAAGATCAAAAAGCAAAAATGCTTCTGTAAACCCTTTAAAAGACTGGAAGCTGGGCATTGCACTGTGGACTTTTCATACAGTAAGTTTTTCGCAGGCATTGGATAAAGTTGACAGTGCCGGAGTTAAGTATATAGAGCCAAATAACTTTACCAAAACACTCCCTGAGTTAAAAGATTCATCGCTCATGCAATTATCACCTGCAGGTATTGCAAAATTAAAATTGCTTATTGAGCAAAGAGGATTGAAATGTGAGTCGGTTTACCTGGCAGGCGGTAACACTATTGATGCGTGGAAGAAACAGTTTGAAATGGCCAGGCAATTTGGTGTTCAGTTTGTAACTGCAGAACCCCCGGTTGATATGTGGGACAGCATTGACAGTCTTGCAGGCATGTATCAAATTAAAGTGGCTATACACGAGCATTGGAAAGGCATGAGCCATTACTGGAACCCCGACACAACTTTGCTGGCCATGCAAGGCCATCCAAATTTTGGTGTGTGCGCCGATTTGGGACATTGGCCCAAGAGTGGTATCGATCCTTTGGATGCAGTGAAAAAGCTGAGCGGCCATATCATTGCTATTCATTTAAAAGACATAGCTGCCTATAACAATCCTAATTTGGTGGATGTGCCTGTTGGAACAGGAGTGATAGATTTTCCTGCAATATTCAGGGAATTGAAAAAGCAGGGTTTTAAAGGACCGATCTACATTGAAAGGGATGCCACCGATCAGCCAAGCAACCTGCCTTCGGTAATACAGGAAATAAAATATTATAACGAGCAGGTGAACAAATTAAAGTAAGGGAAGGGAAGGTTTGCCTGGTTGATAATTAGTAACAGGATTAATTAGAAAGAGTCGGTAAATATCAACATACATTGAAAGATGAAACGGTTACGCTTCATGCTTAAATAACCCAAAGCTGTTTATTTATTGACACCAAAATTAAAACTTAATTATACTTTTTCAATTGGCGAAATCGCCATGCAAATACCGGTAGGTTTAAGAACTGATTTGGTAGATGTAGTGGAATTTTTTTTTAAAAAGAACTTATAAAAAGAATGAAGCCAACAATTATAGTCATCGGCAGTAGCAACACAGATATGGTATTGAAAACACAAAGGTTCCCCAAACCAGGCGAAACTATTTTGGGTGGAGACTTTTTTATGTTCCAGGGTGGCAAGGGCGCTAACCAGGCTGTAGCAGCAGCACGGCTTGGTGGCACCGTAACTTTTATTTGTAAAGTTGGCGAAGATCTTTTTGGAGACAATGCAATCAATCATTACGCCAAAGAAAATATAAACGTCCATCATATTTTAAAGGCAGAAAATACACCAACCGGTGTTGCATTGATAACAGTAAATGCTGAAGGCGAAAACGAAATTGTAGTTGCATCAGGGGCTAACGCATTGCTCTCACCAAAGGATGTAGAAAGCGCCCAGGAGATTTTATCAACTGCAGCATATTTTCTAACCCAATTAGAAACACCCTTATCAACTGTTGAATATTTAGCAAAATACGCTAACACGCGTCAAAAAAAATTGGTGCTGAATCCTGCACCGGCAGCTGCCATACCATCTTCGATATACGAAGGGCTTTTTTTAATCACACCTAACGAAACAGAAGCTGAACTTCTTACGGGCACTATCGTTACCAATGAAGAAACCGCCAAGCAGGCAGCCGAAACTTTACAGTCAAAAGGTGTTGTCAATATCATTATCACTATGGGCAGCAAGGGCGCTTACGTTCATGCCCGGGATTTCAAAGGAATGGTTAAGGCACAGAAAGTAATTGCAGTAGATACCACCGCAGCAGGAGATGTATTTAACGGTGCTTTGGTTGTAGCATTAGCAGAAAACAAATCGTGGGAAGAAGCTGTTGCCTTTGGCTGCAGGGCAGCGGCAATTTCAGTAACAAAGATGGGGGCTCAATCATCAGCGCCTTATAGAAACCAAATTGATCAACAATAAAGCATAGCGAATGCGGAACACGGATGACACGGATTAAAATGGATTAGTTAAGTTGTAAAATAAACAATCAATTAACAGGCAAAATAAACCGTTCATATCTTTCATATTAGTGGAATCCGTTTTCAAAGCCTTTAAATAAAACAAACCCAATCAAATTATGTTCATCATTCAATCTTATTCAACTGCTATACTCTTTTGTGTCATCACCATGTTGTGCTGGGGTTCGTGGGCAAACACACAAAAGCTTGCTGCTAAAAGCTGGAGGTTCGAACTATTTTATTGGGATTACGTAATCGGAATTTTATTGTTCTCCATCATCTCAGCGTTTACTTTGGGCAGCATGGGTGATGAAGGCAGAAGTTTTATAACCGATCTAAAGCAGGCAAGTTCATCCAACATCGGCAGTGCATTGATAGGCGGTTTAATTTTTAATGCTGCCAACATTTTATTGTCGGCTGCAATAGCAATTGCAGGTATGGCTGTTGCCTTTCCCGTGGGCATTGGTATTGCCTTGGTGCTGGGGGTAATTGTAAATTATTCAGCCGATCAAAAGGGAAATGCTGTGTTGTTGTTTGCAGGTGTGGCAATGGTGGCGATCGCTATATTATTTAATGCTGCAGCTTATAGAAAGAAGGATGTTGGTGAACAAAAAGTTTCTACAAAAGGGATCGTTCTTTCCCTGGTTGCAGGTGTGCTCATGTCGTTGTTTTATCGCTTCATCGCAGCCTCTATGGATCTTGAAAATTTTGTTTCTCCGGCGGTTGGAAAGATGACACCTTACACTGCCGTATTCATATTTTCAATTGGTATTTTTCTGAGCAATTTTCTTTTTAATTCCATTCTTATCAAAAAGCCTTTTGTTGGGGAGCCTACCAGTTATGCCGCATATTTTCGTGGCAATTTTCGTACACATTCCACGGGCATTTTGGGTGGATTGATTTGGGGGCTTGGTAATTCATTCAACTTAATCGCCGCAGGTAAAGCCGGTCCGGCAATCTCTTATGGCTTAGGGCAAGGCGCCACTTTAATTGCCGCTCTGTGGGGCGTTTTTATCTGGAAAGAATTTAAAAATTCACCCAAGGGAACTAACGCATTAGTAACAGCAATGTTCTTCTTTTTTGTTTCAGGGCTAACGCTGCTGATTTTATCAGGTTTATAAATACAACTAAAATTTGTAGCTCATTAATTATGCAGGATTTTATCTCTTTTTATAGGTGTCGGCTTTATCATACAAACTGTTTACATTTCGTTTAAAGGATAGTTGCTTTACCAAAACGAATATGGGTTTAAGGACTCAATTGTTCTCATTCTTGATTCTTTAAATAGGGTGATCAATTTTTTGTAACCAAGATATATAGATGAGGATAGCCCTTGCCGGCAAAAGCACAGTGTTTACAAATAAAAGAAAATTGAGCGAGGGAAAATAATGGTAAGTGATGGATGCAAAGCCCTGTAAACCCAACAATACTTCGTTAATAATTACGGCACCGCTAAAATAATAAGCGCCCATTTCGACAAGGTTACACCTACTGGAATAATGTTTTTTTCTGCAAGTAACCCCAACAGGTACAGCAATACAAATACCAGGAATATTTAATGTTGGTAGCCAATAATAACAGGCCTGAAACCAAAGGCTAATAGCGCTATCCTGGCATGTATGGAGAACCGCTGTAAAACAAACTTTAATATGAAACCACTCAATGCCAGTGTGTAAAGCCTACTTCTAACATGGAAATTGACCCATTCAAAAAAGCTTAGTACATTTTATGGATATTTCTAAATGTGTTGGACCGGGATATGTAGTAAATCCTGGAACATGTTTGCGATTGATTTCATCCCTGTTGTTAACTGACGAAGTTGTTTTTATTCCCCGGTTTGGTTGGCATTGACGGTTCTTTCTTTTGGCTACAGGTTGATGGGTTTATTTTAATTGCTCTCATTGGCTTTTAGCACTCTCAATAAATTTCCACCAAGAATTTTTGTAATGTCTTTTTTACTGTAGCCTTTTGCTACCAGTGCTTTTGTTATTTCAGGATAGTCAGTAACATCATTTAATTGCAGTGGTGTAAGGGTAATGCCATCAAAGTCGGAACCGAGACCCGCATAATCAGCTCCAACCAATTTAATAATGTATTCAATATGGTCTATCACATTGGCAAGGGGTGGACGAATGCTTTGTATTTCGGCAGCATATTTATGATACAAGCTATTGCCAACATAAAATTCCTGCATACCTGTTTTTTTAAGCGAATCTATTTCTGCTTTGTGCCTCGTAAGAAAGATCTTTTCTTTTTCATCAAAAGTGCTGTCAATAAAGCCGGGATTAAAATTGATTTGTATAACGCCCCCGTTTTTAGCAATGGCTTTTATCTGGTCATCTTTTAAATTACGGCGGCTGTGTACCAGCGAATATACCGAACTGTGCGAAGCAATAACCGGCTTTGTGGTTAGCTGCATCACATCCCAAAAAGTTTGATCCCCGGCATGGCTTACATCTATCATCATACCCAGTTCGTTCATGCGTCTTACTACTTGCTTACCAAAATCCGTGAGCCCTTTGTGTGGTAGTATTTTTCCGCTGGTTTCATCTGCGGCACTCGTAGCCCAGGCGGGTGCAATATTATGCGTTAGGGTTAGATAGCGGGCACCACGCTTATATAATGCATCCAGCTTTCCCAGGTCATTTTCTATCATATGGCCGCCTTCTACGCCAAACATAGCAGCTATCTTATGTTGCTTTACTACTTTCATCAATTGCCTGTAGCCCGAGACCTTAATAATTTTATCAGTGTTGCGTTCAGCAATGGCATCCAGGCTATCCATTTCCCTGTTGGCATACTTATAAGCATTCTTAACATCACCATCGCAATACACCGAAAATATTTGAACATCCAGTCCTCCTTTTTTCATACGCAGCAGGTCGCTGTGCGTTATGCCGGTAAGGTCACGATCAAACGCAATTCCTTCATCTGCAGCCTTCATCAGTATATCGTTGTGGGTGTCAACAACAATGGCTTTGGTATGGATCTTCTGGTAAGATTGTGCAGGCAGTTGGCCGGTAAAAGCCAGCCCGATTATTAATAAATATAGTCTCATGTTTTGCTTGTATACATGCTGGTGTTTCGCGGGCAAAACTAATTGCTGCCCGGCATTTGCTAAGATATAGCGTTAGAGACTTAGCGTTTGACTTTGTTATTCAACACCGGAGATATGGAAGGATATTGACCGCTGATGGTTATTGATATTGTTTGGGAGCTACCGGTACAAGTGGTGTCATTCACTTATACGTTTACATCATTTATTGAACTTCAGTCTTCTATTACATCCTGCTGCGGGGCATCCAATATGTACAAAAGAGCAACCCTTCACAAGCATGACAGGTTTGCATTTATGTTCAATGAATAATCTATAGTTCCATTCTAAAAATTCTTCACCATTCATAACTCATCATTTAAAATTACTCATTACTCATAATTTACCATTGACCATTTACCATTGACCATTGACCATTTACCATTAACCATTGACCGTGGATCATTGACAACTCACCACTCACCACTCACCTTTACTCCGTTCTTAAACTTTTAACCGGGTTTGCTATTGCTGCTTTAATTGCCTGGAAGCTAACTGTAACCAGGGCAATTAATAGAACCAACAAACCGCCGGCAGCAAAAAGTTGCCAGCCAGGATTAATTCTATATGGATAGTTTTCGAGCCATTTGCCAGCGGCAAGCCATGCCAGCGGAATAGCAATGAGTAGAGCAACCAGCACCAGTTTTAAAAAGTCTTTTGATAAAATGGTTACCACATTATTTACCGAAGCACCCAACACTTTGCGTATGCCAATTTCTTTTGTTCGTTTTTCCGCAGAAAGCACCGACAAACCAAATAAACCTATGCACGAAATAAAAATAGTTATGATAGCGCTGAAGAACATGATCTGTTTCCACTTAGCCTCCGCCTCATAATTTTTTATGTTTTCTTCTTCTTTAAAACTGTAACTGTAAGGGTTGAAGGGAAACATTTTTTTAAACGTTGCTTCAATATGCTTTAAGCTGGAAGTCTCTGTATGAGGTTTTATTTTAACGAGGGCCATACCATATTGGTTGGCGTTTTTCATAGTAAACAATTGGGCACCTATTTGCCGGTTCAAAGGCTTGTAATGATAATCGGGCACTACGCCAATTACCTGGTAGCGTTGATTTTCATCATACCAAAAATTAACCTCCTGCCCAAGCGGATTTTTCCACCCGGCTTTTTTTACGAAGGTCTCATTTACGATTACTGATTGCGAAGAATCGGACGGGAACGACGGAGAAAAATTCCGGCCCTGCTGCATAGGTATTTTAAGCATGGGTAAATATGCTTCGTCTATTGTTTCGTATTCGAAGTTGATAATTGAGTCGCCATTTACCTTAGCTGCAGTGCTCCAGCCGCCACCATTTTTTGCAGATACTTCCTGTATGCCCGTATTCTTTTTCAGCTCCGATTTTAAAATACTTAGTTCACTGCGTTTTAAATCATTCTTGCCAAATGTTACCAGGTTGCTGTCGTCGTAACCTAACTTTTCGCTGGTGAGATAATTAAACTGCTCATAAATAGTAAAGGTGGCAATGATTAAAAAAGAGGCGAGGGAAAACTGCAAAACAACCAGTGATTTTTGAAGATAGTTTTTGCCGCCAATAGTAAAGCGGCTGTACAAGGTTTGCACCGGGTTATAGCCCGACAAAATAACCGCCGGGTAAAAGCCAGAGAGGAATGCAGTAATGGTAAATAAAAACAGCAAGCCTGCAACCAGTTTGGCGTCGAGCAAATAGGAGAGTGCCAGGCTTTTGTTTGCAAGATTATTAAACACCGGTAAGCTTAGCTCAACAATTAAAATGGCAAAAACAAATGCCAGCAAACAAAGCAAAAACGACTCGCCTAAAAACTGTACAATCAATTGTTTTCTTTGGCTGCCTACCACTTTACGAATACCAATTTCTTTTGCTCTTCTAACGGACCTGGCTATGGTGAGGTTGATAAAATTGATACAGGCAATCAGCAAAATAAATAACGCAATGCCTGATAAAATATAGGAGTACACCGGGTTACTGGCATCGGATAAACCGTTTTGCGCAGGTAATTCTGTGTTAAGGTGCATATCAATAAAAGGTTGCAAAAAATAGCTGCTGCTACCCACCACATCTCCAAATCTTTCATATATTTTGGCCAAAGCATCTTTGGAATCGCTTGCATAAAATTGTTGCATCTGCTTATTAACCTGCTCAATTTTTGCCTGCGGATGTAGCACCACAAAAGTGTTTAGAAAAAAGTTGAACCAGGCTTCATTATCAGTTCCTTCACCCGTTGGCACTACAAAGGGCAGCAGTACATCAAAATGAATGGAAGAGTTTTGCGGGGTTTTTTTAGCGACAGCAGTTACGTTGTAGGGTTCAAACGAACTCTCTTGTTTTACCATAATTACCTTTCCTACAGCCTCCGTATTACCAAACTGTTTTTTTGCCATTTCTTCGGAAATGACAATAGAGTGTGGCTCGTTTAAACATGTTTTAGCATCGCCGCTAATAAGCGGGAAAGTGAAGATGGAAAAAAAGGTAGAATCGACATAAAGTAAATCCTGCGAGTGAATTTCGGTGCCTGTTTTAATATCTTCCGAACCGCTTTTAATCCTTACAAAAGATTGTATGCCCGGCACATTTTGTGCAAACTTTGGTCCCTGCAGGTAACCCGTATTGCCATCTTTGCGTTCAACGCCATCATTACTTTTATTGTTGGTGACAATACGATAAATGTTAGGTACATTTTTATGAAAACGGTCGTAGCTCACTTCATCCTTTACATATAAAATAATGAGCATTGCACAGGCAAGTCCAATACTTAAACCGGCAATATTTATAAACGAATAAACTTTGTTGCGCAACAAGTTTCTCCAGGCAATTTTTAAATAGCTTTTAAACATACATATGCAGGATTATGAACCTCAACGGCTACAATTGAAATGCCAGTTCAACATATCGCTTAGAATCAACCTTTTAAAAACTTTTTTTGTAAATGAAGTGTACGTTTATGATACATTGGTGTTCGGTTTTGTAAATGCTTTTATAAACCAGGTATGGCTGCTACTTTATAAATTCAGAACTCCTTACCTGCTAATTAGAAATTTAGTTTTAGTCGCAAATTAAAAGTGCCGCTGGTTATTCTACAGTACACGAGTGCGACGCAACAAAAGCCTTATTAGCGCTCAATTGCCTGGCTCAAAAAAAATAAAAAAAGCCTGCACTTGAATCTGCGGGAAGTAAGAAGTTCTGAAATTAGGGTTTCTAAGAATAGCCAGGGCGACAAAAATATCTTATGTACACCTTAGCTCGCTATTACTCCTGGCACTCAAAATATTAATCAACCCCTATTTTTTAATTCTATAATAACCTCTTTAAATTTAGTTCGATCTTTAAATCAGAATAGTTTGGCCGGTATGGCCATAGTAAAAAACGCCTATTTGAAAATTGTTTTAGTTTTAATGACTGATGTTAAAATATTACCTGGTTATCTTCATTGTCCTTCCCTTAAGATTGCTGGCCGGGAGAACAGACCTGGTTGATCCATGTGTCCCAACAATAATGATCAGTGAAAGTCAAAATAATATTTGTGTCGGCACATCCATAATTATTACTGCGAAAGTAACAAATGAGGGAACCGGGATTGTCTATAAATGGAAAAGGAATAACATTGATGCAGGCCTCAACAATCCTGATTTTACTTTCGCAGGTTTTAAAGATAGTGATGTGGTAATTTGCGAGTATATCAGCCGTACAGCTTGCGGGGTGGATACAACTATCACAAGCAATAAAGTCATTATCCGGGTTGTTAACGATGTTGCACCGCTCATCACAGTAAGTAATTATGATCCCTTAGTTTGTGAAGGCAACGTCACTACTTTTACCACTACTTCTTTTTATGGAAACGAAATACCTTTTTTCCAATGGACGGTGAATGATGTGCCAGTCGGTAACAACAGTCCTATATACACCACCAGCAGCCTCACCAATGGTGCAAAGGTAAAATGCACCTTAACCATTTCTTCACCGTCTTGTCCGGGTTCAGAGCGTTCTGCCACTTCTCAATTAACCCTCTACGTTTATCCCCTTATTCATCCTAAGATTGAGATTAAGCCATCTAAAACAAACATTTGCAAGGGAGAGACTATCCTATTTACTGCCCTCGCAAACGGTGGACCTAACCCTGCACTAAATTGGAAAATAAATGGAATCTCGACAGGAGAAACAACAGGGTTTTTTAGCAGCAAAACCCTACAGGATGGTGATGTTGTAACCTGTATAGTAACTGTTGACCAGGATTCCCGGTGCAAGACGGGCGCAAGCGCCTCATCAGATACAGTTGTCATTCATGTTCGTAACTATCCCCAACCATCTATAACAATTGCCGCTTCATTGCCCCAGGTATGCGTGGGGAAACCAGCGACGTTTACTTCAAAAGCGCAAAACGCGGGTAATATTCCTTATTACGAATGGCAAATAAATGGTCAAAATGTAGCATCTGGAACGCCTACTTTCATTTACAATAAGTTTAATAACGGCGACAAAGTTTCCTGCAATCTAACCACCAACATTCCTGGCTGTCCCCTTACTGCTATGGTTTCGTCCAATATGGAAAAGGTTACCGTAATCGATACGCCATTAATTACTTTTTCGCCACCGGAGTTTACTATACTTGCAGGAGAACAGGCATCGTTGAATGCGTCTGTTTCAGGCAGCCTGTCATCCTATATATGGAAACCAGCAGGCGCATTAGTGACACCGATATCTTTGACCCCTTTAACTATTCCGCTTTTTCAGGACACTGTGTTTAACCTGTCTGTTTTAGATATTAACGGGTGCGCTGCAAGCAAAGATTTACAAGTAAAGGTTCTTCACAAATTATATATGCCAACTGCCTTTACCCCTAATAGTGATGGTAAAAATGATTTGTTCAGGATACCGCAGGGTACATCACTGCTTTTGCATGGCTTTTCAGTGTTCGACCGTTGGGGTAGCATTGTTTTCACTACAAATGATATTTCTCAAGGCTGGAATGGCAAGTACCTTGACCAGGATTTAAGTAGTGGTATTTATGTTTATACAATCAAAGGAATTTTCAACGGAAAAGAAGTGCTCGTGAAAGGCACAGTTTTTCTAATGCGGTAGTATTAATCCGTATTTGATACGTTAGCTACATAGAAAATAACGCCTTCGTTACATAAATATTTGCAAGAATAAATAGAGAGGTTGATTTGAATGGGCCATATTCCCTTTAGGGTTTCGAAGAAACAACAATAGAGTGTAGCGCATATAAACATGTTTTAGGATCGCTAAAAAGAGGGAAATTGAAGATGGAAAAGAAGGTAGTATCGACATGAAGTAAATACTGCGAGTGAATTTCGGTGCCTGTTTTAATAAACAGCTACCCCTTTTAAGTTTCCACAAACCAGGTGTATTGGTATGATGATGCCCCCTCGGTCGGTTGTCGCATAGCTGGAGCCTGAAAAATTCATTACAAATTCAACCACGGGCTGTGTCTTCGTGTAAAAAATGCTACACTTACAAAACAGCAAATGACAAGTTTAAAGTGTTTGAATTTGAATCGGTTATTACTTCAGCCTTAAAGCTTGAAGTGCAGTTGCCCGTTGATGCTACCGGCATTCATGAGTGGCTAGTAAATAGTTGTAAGATTGATTTACCTATTAACGTGCTTCATTATTTTTTAATCCAAAATTCATCATCCCATACTACGCAGACTTTACCCGCATGGTGTTTTTCTAACTGTTCGCCTATTTGATCAAGATCCTGCCTTACGAACATTTTCTCAATATGCGGAAAGAGGGTTCGTTCTTCAAAACGTATATGTTCCTCAAGCAGCGCGGCAAAGTTTGCAACAGAAGCTTCGCCGGCAATCGTTGATCTAAATGTTGCCATCATATGCCGCAAAGCAGCATGATGCCCCTCCGCCGTTATTCTTAGCGCATCATTTACGGGTAGTTTATTAAACAGCAATTGTTCTTCATCAACAAAATGCGGTTCTAATTCCTTATCAAATACAGTAGTTATATAAGTTGCCATACGTGCAGTTGCAACATTCAGGCGTAAGCCTTGTCTTATTTTCCAAATTAACAGCAGGCCGCCGTGGTGGTCTTTTGAGAGCGAAACCAGGCTTTTATCTCTCTTTATTGGACTGGGCTTTATCATGTGGAGTAATTAAATAATTTATAAAGAAGGTTGGATTGCTTTTAAAAACAGTTTAGTACGACCGGTACAAATTTGCTCAATAATTTTCATGCATATTTTTTGTAGAGGCGTGATCAATATTTTTTAATGAAGATGTATAAATGAGAACAGCACCTGTAAACAACGCGATAGTGTTTACAAATAAAATAAGATTGAGGGAGGCAAAATAATGGTAGGTGATGGATGCAAAGCCTTGTACCCCTAACAATACTTCGTTTATAATTACGGCCCCGCTAAAAATAATAAGCGCCCACTTCGACATGGTTACACCTACTGGAATGATGTTTTTTTCTGCCAATAACCCCAGCAGGTACAGCGATACAAATACCAGGAAAATTAAATGCAGGTAGCCAATAATAATAGGCCTGAAACCAAAGGCTAACTGGGCTATTCCGGAATGTATGGAGAAAAGCTGTAAAACAACCTTTAATATAAAAGCACTCAGGGCCAGCGTGTAAAGCCACCTAATTATTTTGGGTAATAATGTAAAAATGCTTGCCTGGCAACTGTGGAGAATTTTTATGAGAAAAAATAGAGAAGCTGATTGTACAACTGCTGAAACAATAATAATTGCAGAAATTTCCACGGGCCGACGGTGCCATAAAGTGGTAAAAAGAAAAGATGGAATACAGGTAATAGCCAACAGCCAAAAGAACAATTTACCCTGTTTATAATGTTTTACCTGGGTGCTTTCTATTTTTTGAAAAAGAAAAGCAAGAACGGCAAACGTAAACCAGCCATTGTATTGAAAATGAAGAAAGAAATACAGTGCATTGTGATACCAATATTGGTGGGTACTTTTTAGGGCTATTAAAATGGACACCGCATAAGGCCCCGCCGACGAAAGCACCAAAAAAAGCAAAGAGGCTTTTATAAAGGCAATACTTAGATTTTCTTTTTTTGAGGGAGGAAGTATTTTATAAATCTTATAAGCGAAAATATAGGATAACCAAAGTGCGGCAGTTGACAATACTATTGATATACCTGCATAGCCAACCCATGCAAAACTTACAATCATGCCATAGTTAACTATGGAGGAGGCTACAAAGAAACGATCCCAAAACTTAGTGTCAATTTTATAACCTGTTGTAAAGTGCTGCAGAATTAGTGCCTGTAATAAAAAGCTTATCCAACCGGTAAATGCAAAGTGCGAGTGGGCATGCAACAAATTCTTTTGTTCAATAAAACCCAGGCTGAAGATTATTTTATACCGCAACACAAGCCCTAAAAATGCTAACAAAACAAGATTGAAGAGTGCTACCCGATACCACTTTATCATGGCTGTGAAGTGAAGTAAAACAAATGGAAGATCTTATGATCTATATCATTTAATAAAAAACTTTTCCTTTCTCGATAGTCAAAATATTTTTATCAAATAGATTTCTCAAAACTCTTATTACGGTTTCTACCCTAAGCCCGGTCATTTCAGCAATCTGTTGCCTGGTGTAATCTATTTTTAACCTGATTACTTTATAACCGGGCAGTTTATTTTTTTCACTTTTAATAGTATCCAACAACGAAAGTATTCTATGCTCAGAGCTATGACAAGACATCTCATTTAAATTGGTTGAGTTAGATGTTAACCTTTGACACAACAGCCTGGTAAGTTTTATATGAACTTCAAAATTTTCTTTAAGCATTTGCATAAATGCGCCAACCGATAAGCGTATAACAATACCTGGTTGAACGGCTATTGCAGAGGAACTGTATACTTCATTGGAAAAAATGGAAGGTTCGCCAAAACTTTGACCAGCCGAAAAAAAGCCTTGAATAAACTCTTTACCATCATTGTTATCGGTAACCGTTTTTATTTTACCCTCTACAACCTGGTGGTAAAAGTGAGGATGATCTCCCTCCTTAAAAATATATTCTTTTTTGTAAAAACTTTTGAAGGCTCCGCCAAAAAGAATTAGCAAACTTGAGTCAATTGCTTCTCCATTGTAAAGTTCCGAATCGTTTGTCTTTGCTTTCATATTCAAAGAATATTGCGTAAAAGTCAAGTCACCGAAAAAGTAATTTGTTGACTTAAAACCTCTAAAAGTATGACTAATGTCATACTATTTGAACTTTAACCAGTTTAATCTTGCATAGAAAATATGTTTTTATAATTAAACGTTTTGCTTCATGAAAAAATCAATCGTATTTGCTGCTATCGCTTATTCGTTTTTTTTATATGCTTGTGGAGGCGCTGCAGATAAAACGTCCGCTAACGAATCTCCAAAAGAAGAAACAAGCAGTTCTTCAGGTTCAGCAAATGCTACCGATAATCCTTCTTATGATCCTGAGCGTGGCACGGGAAAATTTACAACAGTGGATATACCTGTAAAACTTGATGCTGCTATGGCAGCCAATGGCGAAAAAGTGTTTGATGTAAAATGCAGCAGTTGCCATAAAATAACCGATGAAAAGCTGGTAGGCCCAGGCTGGAAAGGTGTAACCAAACGCCATAAACCTGAATGGATATTAAACTTTATTACCAATCCCGATGAAATGATTGACAAAGACCCCAAAGCACAGGCTATGCTCGAAATATGTATGGTGCGAATGCCCAATCAAAATCTTACGGATGTAGATGCCCGGGCATTATATGAATTTATGCGCAAAAATGATGACGTAAAATAAGAACCCTTTAATTTTTTAAAAATGAAAAAAAATAAAGCCACTCAATGGGCTATGGCGGTGCTTTGCCTTGCAGCAGGCATACAAAGTTGTAAACCTAAAAATGCGGGTAGTGCCGTAAGCTCCGATGCTGCTCAAAGAGCCTATGTGGCCCCCGGTAAGTACGACGAGTTTTACAACTTTGTTTCCGGTGGATTTAGCGGGCAAATGAGCGTTTATGGTTTGCCTTCGGGCAGGTTATTACGTGTGATACCTGTGTTTTCTCAAGACCCGCAAGAGGGGTATGGCTACAGCGAAGAAACAAAGGATATGCTAACCACATCGCATGGCTTTGTGCCCTGGGATGACCTGCACCACATTGAAGCCTCGCAAACCAATGGAGAGTTAGATGGTCGCTGGACTTTTGCCAATGGCAACAACACACCACGCCTTGCCCGTATAGATCTTAAAACTTTTAAGACCGCCGAAATACTGGAGATACCCAACAGTGCCGGTAACCATTCATCGCCTTTTATTACTGAAAACACCGAGTATGTTATTGCAGGCACCCGTTTTAGCGTACCGCTGGATAACAGCAATGGCGATGTGCCGATCAATACTTATAAAAAGAATTTTAAAGGAACGCTCAGTTTTATAAAGGTGGATCCCGCTGACGGAAATATGACCATCGCCTTTCAGATAAAAACACCGGGAGTAGACTTTGATCTTAGCCATGCCGGTAAAGGCCCCAGCCATGGATGGTTCTTTTTTAGTTGCTACAACTCGGAGCAGGCCAACACCTTGCTTGAAGTAAATGCATCGCAACGCGACAAAGATTACATTATGGCTGTTAACTGGAAGAAAGTAGAGGAATATATTAAACAGGGTAAAGGCAAAAAAGAAGCGGTTAGATACGCTCATAACAAGTACAGCGATGTAACGCATTCAACCACCTCAACAATTGAAACTTCGGTAACCACCATTGATGTAAAAGACCTTGCCGATGCCGTATACATGATACCATGTCCAAAATCGCCGCATGGCTGCGATGTGGACCCATCGGGCGAATATATTGTGGGCAGTGGAAAACTGGCTGCATTAATTCCTGTGTTCTCTTACACAAAAATGCTAAAGGCCATACAGGATAAAACTTTTGATGGCGATTACGAAGGCATTCCGGTTATTAAATACGAAGCTGCCTTATATGGCGAAGTTAAAAAGCCCGGCCTTGGCCCCTTGCATACCGAGTTTGATGGTAAAGGAAATGCCTACACTACCTTCTTCATATCATCAGAGGTAGTAAAATGGAGTATAAAAGATTTAAAGGTGTTGGACCGTATTCCCACCTATTATTCTCCGGGTCACCTGAGTATACCCGGTGGCGACAGCAGAAAGCCATTTGGCAAATACATGGTGGCTTACAATAAAATAACAAAAGACCGCTTTTTACCTACCGGTCCCGAGTTAGCACAGTCTGCCCAGTTGTTCGACATCAGCGGAGACAAGATGCAACTGATCCTTGATTTTCCTACCATCGGCGAACCTCACTATGCTCAATCCATACCTGCGGGCATCATTTCAAAAAATTCTCAGAAGATTTTCAACATCGATCAAAATAAAAGTAAGTATGTAACCATGGGGCAAAATGCTGCAAAGGTAGAGCGGCAGGGTAACCAGGTGCATGTGTATATGACGGCCATACGGTCGCACCTGGCGCCAGATAACATTGAAGGTATCAGGATGGGAGACGAAGTATATTTTCATGTAACCAACCTCGAGCAGGACTGGGATGTGCCGCACGGCTTTGCAGTTAAAGGCGCCAACAATGCAGAACTGCTTATTATGCCGGGCGAAACCCAAACGTTGAAATGGGTGCCCACTAAAGTTGGGATCAGTCCATTTTATTGCACTGATTTCTGCAGTGCATTACACCAGGAGATGCAGGGCTATGCACGTGTATCGCCGGCCGGTTCAAACGTTCCGCTAACATTTTCAATAGGTACTAATAACGGTCCCGGTATTAATCCAGTTGCCGGCGGGGATAGCGCCAAAGGTGGCGGAGCACCAAAAGCAAAAAGATAAAGTTTACTGGTTGGGGCAGCAGTTGGTTGCCTCAACCTATTGTTTTTTGTTACGCCATTTATTGCGCCAAAACTATACTAAGGTTCATGGAAGTGTATGGAGAATTGCACGTAAAAAAAGATTGATATGCAACATAGTTTTCATTGGTCAAGGGCTCTGGTAGTTTTAGCTGCGCTTTGTTTGGCCGGCGCACTTTTTCTGCCCATATGGCAAATACAGTTGGCAGCTCCGCAATATCCAGAAGGGCTAACCCTTAAAATTTTTGCAAAAGGCCTTGCCGGCGATGTGGATATCATCAATGGCCTTAACCACTATATTGGAATGCGTACGTTGCATAGTCAGGATTTTATCGAGTTTACTTTGCTGCCTTACATTATTGGTGCGCTGGTACTTTTTGGTTTAATAGCAGCGGCTATAAACCGCAAAAAAGTGTACTACATCTATATTGCCTTGTTCATGTTTGTGGCTGTTTTTTCCATGGTTGATTTTTACAGGTGGGAGTATAATTATGGTCACAACCTTGATCCCAATGCGGCCATTGTTGTACCCGGTATGGCTTACCAGCCGCCGCTAATCGGGTATAAACAATTACTAAATTTTGGTGCTTATTCAATACCCGATATAGGAGGATGGTTGTTTATTGGTGCCGGGGTATTACTGGCTGTTACCTTCTTTATGTTGTTGCAGCCGGCCTGGCTTCATTTTAAAAAAACCAAAGTTGCTGTAGCTGTGTGCCTGTTGCTTGCAGTGCAATCATGCAGCTCGGGCCCGCAACCCATACAGTATGGTAGCAATGCCTGCGACTATTGCAAAATGATGATTGCGCAAAAGCAATTTGCCTGCGAATGGGTAACCGGCAAAGGCAAGGTTTACAGGTTTGACGACCTGCATTGCCTGCTGAAATTTAAAGGAGAGAAAAATTTGGAAGGCCTGGCCTATGTAAACGATTTTAACGGCACAAAGCAACTTGTTGTTACAAGCGATTTGGTTTTTGTGCAGAGTGCCGATATTAAGGCGCCTATGGGTGGCACTTTTGCTGCCTTTGCCAATAAACCCGAGGCGGAAGCTTTTGTTAAATCCCATGATGGAGCACTTTTGAGCTGGCAACAGGTTGCAGGTAATGCGGTACAATAAGCAAACGCAAACACATAAAAGTAGCCTGAGGTTGGTTGAAATATCTCATGGTTTTTCATTCCTTCAAAGCAATTGTGAAAACACTTCTTACCATATTATTTTTTATTTTTTATACCTGCCATGTAAAGGCTGCTGAGCTGCATGTAGGTAAAGCTTTTGAATTTAAGAACATCAAATCGGCATTGGCTGCTGCTAAAAATGGCGACCACTTAATAATTCATGCCGGCACCTATGCTGAAGGCGAAATAGTAATCAACAAATCTTTACATATAACGGGCAAAGGCATGCCTGCAATTGATGGTAAAAATAAATGGCAGGTAATGGTTATAGAAGGCAGCAATATAATTGTTGAAGGACTAAACATCATCAACAGTGGCTATTCCAGCATGTACGATTGGGCGGGTATAAAAGTGATTAACAGCAGCAACATCATCCTTCGAAACAATACCCTAACCAATAATGCAGCAGGCATTTACCTGCAGAATGTTATAAACACCCAGGTAAGTAATAACAGTATTACAGGCAATGCAACCGGCGAAGTAGAAGCAGGCAATGCCATACATTGTTGGAAGAGTAGCGGCTTGCGTATTCTGAACAATGTGCTTACCAAACATCGCGATGGACTCTACTTCGAATTTGTGTCTGCCTCTCTCATACAGGGTAATGTAAGCAGTGATAATTTTCGCTACGGCATCCATTTCATGTTTTCGAACGATGATACTTATATACATAACACCTTCAGGCAAAATGGTTCTGGTGTTGCGGTTATGTTCTCAAAAAATGTGATCATGCGCTATAACAGGTTTTTGCAAAACTGGGGTAGTGCTGCTTATGGTATATTGTTAAAGGAGATACAGGGAGGCGCTGTTGAGCACAATCAATTTACCAGCAATACCGTTGGCATTTATATGGAAGGTTGCAGTAAAATGATGGTAGCTGCAAATACGTTTTCGGCCAATGGCTGGGCCATGCGGGTACAGGCAAGCTGCGAAAACAATACCATAACCGGTAACAACTATTTTGGTAATACGTTTGACGTGGGCACTAATGGAACCATGCAGTTAAACACCTTTACCAGGAACTATTGGGATAAATATGAGGGCTACGATCTTAACAAAGACGGCGTGGGCGATATACACTACCTGCCGGTGAGCCTGTACAGCATGATCGTTGAAAAAATGCCGGCCGCATCGTTATTACTTCACAGCTTTATGGTAAGTATAATGGACAAGGCCGAGCGGTTGCTACCGGGGATAACGCCTGTTAACCTGGTAGATGACGTACCCTTAATGAAACCCCTGGTATTATGATTATAGCAACAAGCGTTACAAAAAAATTTGGCAGGGTAGTGGCACTTGATTCGGTCAGTCTTTCATGTATTAAAGGCGAAAGCATCGCCTTTATTGGTCCCAATGGCTCAGGCAAAACCACTTTTATAAAATGCCTGTTGGGTATGGTGGTGCCCGATAGTGGTTTTATAACTTTTAACGAGCATAATATAAAGCACGACTGGCATTACCGCACACACATTGGTTATATGCCACAGATAGGACGTTACCCTGATAACATGACTATTGCGCAGGTTATAGATATGATGAAGAATCTTAGAAAACCTATGACCGCAACCCCTGATGAGGAGTTGGTTTACAGCTTTGGATTGGATACCATGCTACATAAGCGAATGCGCACCTTATCGGGGG
>JAJAYD010000169.1 GCA_026786345.1 Chitinophagaceae bacterium | reverse complement strand
TTTTACCCCACCAAAACCAATCGCCATCAAACTCATGAAACGGCCTGAAAATTACCGGAACTGTTTTACCATCTTTTCCCTTTAAAGTATTTGCCCACTCACCAATGCCCCGTAATATTTGCTTATAAGTAATGTTTGCATTGCCACCCGGAATAATGTACCGCACAGCAGGTAATGAAACCGAATCTTTCCAATAAAAACCACCGGCCGAAACGGGGTTACTAAAATGCCAGGCTACTGTTGTTACGCCACCACGGTTATAGGTATCCTCTACTATTTTTCGAAGCGTGGCTTTTGATTTTTCTATCTCTTCAGCAGGCCTCCCCGAAAAACCACTCACATCCACTCCAATAACTGCGGGATGCGAACCCGTTACCGATTTAATATCAGACCTGTCAGCATCGCCAGCCCAGCCATGGCCATACTCTGTTGCATGTTGGTGACCAAACAAGGTATGGTTGGTGGAAAGCTGCAAAAGGTTTTTGTATAAAGCATTGGTCTCGTTGGTGGCCCGTTCATCAATGGGTGCTGCCTGCCCGATAGCACTATTTATTTCACCAGTAGAATTGGCTTTCATCACCTTTCTATTGCATGAAAAAACCGGGATACAGATAAGGCTACAAATCAAAATTTTTAAACGATTCATTGGAAATTACAGAATTACTACCCGGCACTACGGGTTGATTATATTACTTCAATACTACAACTATACATACTTTTTTATAAAGTGCACACGCATTTTATAAAATCAAGATGGGTGGTAATGCCGGGTTTTAATTACGACCCATTATTGGGACCCCAGGCAATTCAAGGATGGTTATACCTAAACAGCGGTCGGTGGCATTAGAACAATTTTGAAACTGACGTATTTAACAATCTGTCTTAAATTATAATTTGCAAATACCAGGATTAATAAAGAGTATAATGCAGCCTTAACCACATAGGATCATTGAAACATAGGTTGTCACATAGGCTCCTTAGATTGTATTTACTATATCTATGTGTCTATTGTAGTAAGAAAAATTAGCAGACAAAAATCTCTTCATTTAAACTTGGATGGCTTTTAATTGGCGGCCACTAATAAACTACAACCCCTTAAATCGCTGGCATCCATTCTGCCAATAACTTCAAAGCTGTTATCCTCGTATATCAAAGCCACATCATCGGTAGCTATAAAACTGCAACTGTTTATGTTGGCAAGGTCAATAATATTCAACAAGCCTTTGCCTGTATCGTGTACCTGCAACGGATCATCCTCATCACGGGCAAACACTTTCATCCACGGTAGCGTTTTAAAAATACCATTGCCTTTTGAGTATGCCTGCGACAACAGTTCGGTCATTCCGTATTCTGAATGAATGTTTTTCAACTCAAAATTTTCTTTTAGTACCTGGTGAACTTCGGCCCTGATCATTTCTCTTTTTCTTCCCTTCATGCCGCCTGTTTCAACAATGGTGGTGTATTGCAAACGCATAGGATAAGCCATGGCAAAATCAAGCAGGGCAAAGGTTACTCCAATAATCATCGTCTTTTGTTTGCGGGCTTCCTGTTGTTGAATAAGTAAAGCAAGTTTGTCAAAATTGTACAGGTAAAATCCGCTGTCTGCATTGTGCGTTGCCTTAATTAAGTGATCAACCATATACACCAGCGACGAACCGTGGCGTTCCAGGTAAGAAGGCAATAAGCAGATGATGCACCAATCAGTTACCGCTCCATAAAAATGTTCAAAACCTTTAAAAAAACTTTGTTCATAAATGGATACATCCGTAACAAAATGCCTGCTGTTAATGGTTTGCGAAGTACCGCTGCTGGTAAATATCTGCTCCGCAGGAAGGATCTCAGCTACCACCTCATGTGATTTAAAAAACGAAACCGGCAAAAAGGGAATTTCGTTTATTGTTGTAACGGAGAATGTATCAATACCGAGCGCATCAACCCAGGCTTTATACACTACGTTTGAATGATATTGTAATTGAAAAATCCTCAGGGCCAGGCCCGAAAAATTGTGGCTTTCAACTGAGAAAATATTGTTAACAATGTCTTTCACAGGTGCTTAACGGTGGGGGGTTTTAACTAAATTTGAGAAGTAAAGTTTTATAATGAAGACAAAGATATTGGTTAGCCTTATAGCAGCAGGATTGTTAGCAGCATGCTCAAAAGATAAATACAATACAAAGCCTTTACTGGTATTTAAATCGGTAAGTAACAATGTGGTTCCCAATGGCGGCACCCTTCGTTTTGAATTTGAATTATTTGACAAAGAAGGCGATATCAGCGACACATTTTACATAAAAAAGATCAGGATCAATAAACTGACTAAACCAACCATCCGCGATAACGTTAAACTGGCATTTCCAAAAGTACCCAACACAAGCAAAGGAATTGTTGAGCTCAATTTAACCTATCAAAACTATTTGATATCAGCCATAAACCCCGGGAACCCTGCACAAAACGACACCCTGATTTTTAAGTTTGCCATAAGAGACAAGGAAAAGAATGTAAGCGATACCGTTACCAGTGATCCCATCGTTATTATCCGTTAAACATACCTGTTGAGGAATATAATTCCGCTCATATTCTACGGCAATTTATTTTACGGGCTTTGCGCCCTGGTTCTTTGCCTTGACACCAACCTTCAACATCACTTACCTGCCAACGGACCGCATTTTTACTTTCTAACATTTACTATTACCGTTTTATATTATTCTCGCATCTATTTTAAAATTCGGGTTACTAATACTGATGATAAACGGATAGTATGGTATAGCAAACACCAAAACATTATACTGCCTTCATTAATTGGTCTGCTGATTTTAGTATTTATTGATGCGCTGGTTGTAATACTCAAGTTTAGAAATTCAGCAGGCAATGCCCCATTTATATATTGGCTGCTGATAATCCTCATTCCACTGGTTGGTTTTTTTTACACCTATAAAAAATTTCCCTTCCCGCAGGTAAAACAGTTAAGAGCTATAGGTTGGCTGAAGCCATTTTTTATTGGCTTTGCCTGGTCTGGTTTGATTACGGTATACCCTGTTTTTTTCAGGCAGTTGCAGTCAGGTATTGCAAAGC
The DNA here is from genome assembly GCA_026786345.1 of Chitinophagaceae bacterium. Taxonomy (GTDB): domain Bacteria; phylum Bacteroidota; class Bacteroidia; order Chitinophagales; family Chitinophagaceae; genus Segetibacter. Next base: position 8,948 of record JAJAYD010000169.1, on the reverse strand, counting down.
AGCAATTCATATTACCCTCCGGATTGTATTGGCTTCAAAATTTTCTTTTCATCTCCAGCCTCGCCATAGTATTCGATATTAAAGACCACGCCGCAGACCTTCGCTATGGCTTAAAAACTTATCCTGCATTGTTAGGGGTACAAAAAACACTGGGTATGGTAGTATTACCCATAACATTTCTAAGCCTCGGGGTGTTATTTTTGTATCAACAGCAGGTGCAGCTTTCGTTAACGCAATCAATTATTCAAACGATACCCTATGTTCTTTTATTAACCATCATACCCTTTTTAACACAAAAGCACAGCATATTATTTTACCTGGTTTTTGTTGATGGTTTAATGCTTACAAAGGGACTTTGCGGTATCATTAGTATTTATTTTTTTTAAATAATCAACATGGCTAAAACAAAAAAAACAGAACCGATTGTAGTTGAAAAACCTTCGGTATTAAATGAACAATCACATACATTCTTAAGAAACTATCTCAACAACGCATCACCCGTAGGCTTTGAAAGCAGCGGCCAGAAAATTTGGCTGGATTATTTAGCGCCATATATACACGAACATTTTGTTGATGCCTATGGAACTGCTGTTGGCATTGTAAACCCAGGCAAACCTTTTAAAGTAGTTGTAGAAGCACATGCTGATGAAATAAGCTGGTTTGTAAATTATGTAAGCGATACAGGGTTGATCTATTTAAAACGTAACGGTGGCGTTGATCACCAGATTGCTCCATCCATGCGGGTAATTATCCACGGAAAAAAGGGACCGGTAAAAGCTGTATTTGGCTGGCCGGCAATTCATACACGCCTAAGCAATCCCGATCAAAAAGAACAACAACCCAAGGTGGATAACCTGTTTCTGGATTGTGGTGCCAGAAACAAAAAAGAAGTGGAAGACCTTGGCATACACATAGGTGCCGTAGCAACCTATCAGGAAGGCTTTGATGAGCTGGCTAACGGCTACTACATAGGCAGGGCAATGGATAACCGCATAGGTGGATTTATGATTGCTGAAGTGGCTCGTTTACTCAAAGAAAATAAAAAGAACTGCCTTACTCATTATATGTTGTGAATGCTGTACAGGAAGAAATTGGTTTGCGTGGTGCAGAAATGATTGCCCGCCGCATTAAGCCCAACGTTGCAATTATTACCGATGTTACACACGACACTACCACACCCATGATTAACAAAATGATTGAAGGTGATTGTAGCTGTGGTAAAGGTCCATCGCTTGCCTATGGTCCAGCTGTACACAACAAACTTTTAAACCTGGTAGTGGAGGTAGCAGAAAAATCTGCCATACCGTTGCAGTTTAGAACCGTAAGCCGTAGCACCGGAACAGACACTGATAGCTTTGCTTATGCCAACGATGGTTGCCCGTCGGTACTTATATCCATACCGTTGCGGTACATGCATACTACGGTTGAAATGCTGCATAAAAATGATATTGAAAGTACCATCCGGCTTATGTACGACACATTGCTTGAACTAACCCCGGACACCAATTTGAATTATTTATAATTTGAATGGACACCTACCTACAACATTTTCAAGCATTACCCTTAACTACTAACTTAAAGAGCTTTAGATGATTGCTGCCGGGTAAAATGTGTTTACAGCAATAGTGGCAGGGTTAAGTTGTTTGAGTGATTTCCTTTCAATTAAATAACCATGGAAAATCGTTTTAAAACTGCTGAGTGGGCAAAAGGAGCCAACATTTACGAGGTAAATGTTCGCCAGTATACTACGGAGGGCACCTTCAATGCTTTTGCAAAACACTTACCCCGTTTAAGGCAAATGGGTGTTGAGGTGATTTGGTTCATACCCATTACTCCCATTAGTAATCAAAAAAGATTGGGTACGCTTGGCAGTTATTATTCAACCAGCAATTACACTACTATCAACCCTGAATTTGGTACGCTGGACGATTTTAAATCTACAGTACAACAGGCTCATGAATTGGGCATGAAAGTGTTGATTGATTGGGTTGCAAATCATACCGGTTGGGACCACCACTGGACGGTAGAGCATCCTGAATATTATAAAAAAAATGCCGAAGGGAATTTTTTTGATAATCATGGGTGGAACGATGTGATTGACCTGGATTACTCCAATGAAAATTTACGTTTGGAAATGATTAAGGCCATGACCTACTGGATAAAAGAAACCGGCATAGATGGTTTTCGTTGCGATATGGCGCACCTGGTTCCAATTGACTTTTGGACAAGAGCACGAACGGAAATAAGCAAAATAAAGAAGGATCTTTTCTGGCTTGCCGAAACAGAAGATGTAATATACAATCTTGCTTTTGATGCTATGTATGCATGGGAGTTATTGCACACTATGGAAAAATTATATAAGGGTGAAGTGATCGTTGAACAACTGGAAAAAATACTGGAAAAGTACAGCGAACGCTTTCCGGAAGATGCTATTCATCTTGCCTTTACAAGTAACCACGACGAAAACTCGCATAGCGGAACCGAGTACGAAAGAATGGGCAACGCCGCCAAAGCATTTGCAGTGCTAACGGCCACCTGGAAAAATTGTATGCCGCTTGTGTACAGCGGCCAGGAGTTGCCCAATCAAAAAAGATTATTATTTTTTGACAAAGATGAAATTGAATGGACCGGTACCAATTGGCTGCATGATTTTTATAAATCCTTGCTTGACCTCCATCGCTCAAACCCGGCTCTTCATACTTCAACCAAGGGTAAAACTACCAGGTTGCTAACTGATACCAACGACACTGTATTTGCATTTACAAGGCAATTAGCCGGTAACCAGGTGTTGGTATTGCTAAACCTTTCATCTCAAAAAATTATTAAGGTAAACATAGATGACGCAAGTATTAAAGGCCATTACAAAAGCGCCTTTTCAGGTTTCGATTATACTTTTTCGGGCAAAGAAACCTTCGAACTAAATTCATGGGGTTACCTGGTGTATTATAAAGTTAATTGAGGATCCCGGTCATACCCTCTCTTACCTTAAAAACTATTAAAACACAAAGGACTTTCGCATACGAAAGTCCTTTGTGTTTTAATAGTACCTGCTAAAGGCTATCGATAATTTTATTATTCTTCACCAAGGTTTAACGGGTAACCATAGCTGCCTTCGTAACCAGGATAAATTCCTTCTAACTTAACAGTATTGCCTTTGCCTCTTTCCAAAGCAAGCCGCAACTCATCCAGCGTATTGACAGGCTGTCCATTTACACTTATGATCACAAAATTATCCTGCATTTTAGTCTTACTCAATAAACCACTTCCAACAGATTTTACCAGTACACCACCTGAAATATCGAAGCTGGCTGCTTTCTTTTTTTCAATGGTTTCAAGCGTACCGCCTAATTTGTCAATGATGGTTTGTGACTTAACGACATCAAAATTTCCACCCTTATTTTTCAACGAAAGATTAACCGTATTTTCTTTGTTATTACGGATGTAAGTCAGCGAAATTTTATCACCGGGTTTGTAACGTGTAACCTGCTCCACCATTTCGGGTCCGGTGGTTACAGCAACCCCGTTTATTTTGGTTACAATATCTCCTTTTTGAATGCCAGCCGCAGTGGCGGCCCCACCTGCCATTACGCCTGATACAAACACACCTTCACCTTCCTTATAACCCATCTCTTGCTTTTGCTCCTCGCTTAAATTTTCTACCGGGTAACTAATGCCCAGGTAAGCCCTTTGAACAGTACCGAACTTAATAAGATCGTTTACCATTTTCTTTACAATATTTACGGGTATTGCGTATGAATAACCGGCGTAGCTTCCGGTTGGTGAGGCAATGGCCGAATTGATACCAATTAACTGGCCGTCGGTATTTATTAATGCACCACCACTATTACCCGGGTTAACTGCAGCATCGGTTTGTAAAAAACTTTCTATGGGAGTTTCGCTTTGACGCCTGTTGATACCTATGGAACGTGCCTTTGCACTGATGATACCGGCTGTAACCGTAACGTCAAGAGTTAAAGGATAACCAACTGCCAGCACCCACTGTCCAAGTTTTACTTCATCGCTGTTACCATACACGAGATAAGGAAAGTTAGTTCCTTCAATTTTTAGCACCGCAATGTCGCTACTGGGGTCGGAACCAACCACAGTTGCTTTGTAAGATTTTTTGCTGTTTAGGGTAATATCAATATCATCCGCACCATCAATTACGTGGTTGTTTGTTACAATATATCCATCGGTGCTGATTAAAACGCCACTACCGCTAGCCCTTTGCTCGGGTATTGTTTGGGAACGGGGCGAGTTGAACATATCGCCAAAATCATCACCAAAGAGATCTGAAAACGGATTACGTCCGCGGGGAAGGTTATTGGTAACCTGCCTTGCTTTAGTTTTTGTTTTAATGTGCACCACTGCAGGGGTTGATGATGTGGAGGCTGCTGTAAAATCTACGGCGCCTGTACCCGGAGGGGAATTAAAAAACCCGGCATAATTAACGGGCAATTTTCCATCCTGCTGCATGCCAGCCATCTCATGAGCCTGGTATTTCGAAAAGCCCCAAACACTTAATATGGCTGTTGAAGCACTGATAAATACTACTAAAATAATGTTCTTAAATTTCATCATTTATGGTTTAATTCGTTTTCTAAAGTTACTCAAAATACATGCCTGCCTGAGAGCAAACTAACAAATGTGCCGGATTGAATGTTCGCCATTATTCCATTTAACAAATAATTGACGAAGGTTGTCGTATTTAATTTTGTACTGAAAACTTGTCAGGCAAGCATTTGATGAATAACAATATATTTTACAAAATGGTTGTCCGGTTTCAACGCCCATTCGCCAATCAGGAAAAGCAGTTTATTTTAATTCCATTAAAAATTTCATGGTATCTACTCCATCAGCATATTCAGCTAATGCTGGAGTTTGTGCCTGGCCGAAAGATATGTTTGACTTTGAAACGATGCACTGTATGTCTTCATCGCCCTTGAGGCTCTCGGTTAATACTTGCCTGTCGCTGTAAAATTCATAATGAAGTTGGCTGATGGCGGTAAATAAACTTTGGTTTTCATTCAACAGGGTACTGCCGTTTGTCATGTACATTTTATTACCCATCATTAACAGTGCAAGCTGGTAATCGTAATTGTGCCTGTATTTATGATAGTCCATAAAGTGCCCGTACTTATTTAAGGCTTGCAGCAGGGGTTCAAAAATATACCCGTGCGGCACATACAATTTTGTAACATTTCTGCAACCCAGTCCAAAATACATTTGCACATCATCCACCAATTGCTCCAACTCACCCGCTGTTTCGCTGCCATCCAAAATGGCTACACTGGTTCTGTTACGGCGAATGATATGCGGATATTTACCAAAGTAATATTCAAAGTAGCGGCTTGAGTTGTTGCTGCCTGTTGCTATGTAAACCTCGCTACCAACCAGCTTCTCAGCAAACGAAATCAGGTTTTCTATTTCAGGATCCCACTCTGTAAGTTTTGCAACAAGATGGGGAATCAGCTCTTCATCTTTTGATGACAATTTTATAACCTGACTGTGGCCTGTTATAAAAATACAGAGCATATCGTGGAAGCCAACCATGGGTATATTGCCTGCCATCACCAATCCAATTTTTTTGGGATGATCGTTGTTGACAGGCAACTCATAGTGAAGCACCCATTTCTCCAGTTTGGCCTGATCAAGAAATTGTGTTTTGATAGAAGCAGCAGCCTGTTCAATAAATTCGGGTACAAACCAGGGATTGGCAGACGCAGCTTTGTGCTTTAGATTTTGCCATTCGTCTTCGTTTTCATTTATATATTTACCCAGGCGGGTTAACAGTTCAATTCTTCGTTGTAAAATCATTTCACCACCTTATTTTTGTAAAGCAAAAATACATTGATAAACCTCATATAAACCTTTACAAAATGGCAATAAAAATAACTGATGAATGTATAAACTGTGGCGCCTGCGAACCTGAATGTCCGAACAATGCAATATATGAAGGTGGCGTAGAATGGGCCATCAGCGATGGCACTGCCGTAAAAGGCAGTTTTACCTTATTGGATGGAACTGTTGTTGATGCTAATCAAAGAATGGCACCTGTAGCTGTGGATATTTATTACATTACTCCCAATAAATGCACCGAATGCCAGGGCTTTCACGAAGAGCCACAGTGTGCTGCAGTTTGCCCTGTTGACTGTTGCGTACCGGATGAGATGTACCAGGAAACGGTAGAAGAGCTACTGGGAAAGAAAGAAAAAATGCATTTGTAAGACGGGTTAATGTGCATAAGTTTACCCGCTGAATCTTGTGGTACGATTGTTTAATTGGTAGCTTAGTAAATCAAAAGTTTTAATTACTGCCGGTTGAGAAAGCGGCATTATACAGGCGGGTGATATTTCCCGTTTAAGAGTGAAGGTCAATGCCTTCACTCTTTTTTTGTGTGCAGGATTTTTTTGGGTTCTCCGGTAAACTTATTGGAATTCAGTTTTTTTGGCTGTTTAACCTTAGTATAAATTTCTGATATATTTTACTGAAACTTAATCTGCGGGCGCAGCCGGGCAGGCTCATTACCTTATTATGATTGGCTTACCTACAATAGCTAATAAGGTTAAATCACTATTTCATCCCTTTTCTACTAAGGTTAAACAGCCGTTTTTGGTGAATGTAAAAATCGTATACCACTGAGTTTACCGGACAGCCGTTTTTTGTTTTAAAATTTTTACTTCAAGGATGAATGCATAGAGGTAAGTTTAAGCTGATGAATGCATAATGAACTTACCTACAATTTTCTACCTGTGTAAAACTTCCTTTTAATACCTTCAATTTTAAATTATTGGTTTGGTGAAAAATACGTTGTTATTATTGTTATCTCTTATTGGAAATTACTGTTTTGCACAGAAGTCTTATTGGCAGCAGGAAACAAATTTTACCATTACGGTTTCGTTAAACGATGCCACGCATACCCTGGATGGTTTTGAAACAATTGAATACACCAATCATTCCCCCGATACCCTTTCATTTATCTGGTTTCATTTATGGCCCAATGCCTATAAAAATGATCGTACCGATTTTAGTGAGCAGTTGTTGGCTAATGGCAGAACTGATTTCTATTTTTCTAAAGCTGCTGATAAGGGCTACATCAACCGGTTGGATTTTACGGCAGATAACCTAAAAGCCAGCCTGGAGTACACTCCACAACTGGATGTTGTAAAAGTGGTTTTGCCAAAACCACTTGCTCCCAAACATACAACCAACATCAGTACACCTTTTCATGTGCAGTTACCTTATAATTTTAGTCGCGGTGGGCATATTGGTAACGATTACCAGGTAACCCAATGGTTTCCAAAACCGGCAGTGTACGATGCCAAAGGATGGCACCCCATGCCGTATGTAGACCAGGGAGAATTTTACAGTGAATTTGGCTCCTACGATGTGCAGATAACTTTACCACCTGCCTACACTGTTGCAGCAACCGGCCGCCTTCAAAACCCGGAGGAGGTAGAGTTGATAAAAAAAACCGGAAAACCTGTTGCAGCCAATACCAACAGAACCTGGCACTACCAACAAAATGCCATTCACGATTTTGCATGGTTTGCCTCAAAAAATTTGGTGGCTCATTATGATACTACAATATTACCTGGCGGAAAAAAGGTGGACATCTTCAGCTATTACAAACCTGCAAGCGAAGCCTGGAAAAAAAGTCTTCAATATGCAAAAGACGGCTTGCAGTATTACAGCAGTCGTTTGGGCGATTATCCCTACGATGTGGTAAGAATTGTAGAAGGCGCAGAGAATGTTAGCAGCGGGGGCATGGAGTATCCCACGATTACCCTGATTACCACGAACGAAACCGGCAGGCAACTGGATGCAACCATTGTGCATGAAATAGGACATAACTGGTTTTATGGCGCACTGGCAAGTAATGAGCGCCTGCATGCCTGGATGGATGAGGGCATGAATACTTTCTACCAAAAAGAATACGAAACACAGAAGTATGGAACCAGCAATACTTTGCAGACAAATGCAAAAGGTTTTTCAAATAAATTACCCGCAGACGAAGAAAAGCTGTTGTTGCAAACCATGATTCAACTTGCAAAAGATGAACCCATTGATAAACCTGCCAAGGGGTATAGCGAGGTCAATTATGGTCTGTCGGTTTATGTAAAAGGTGCAGTATGGATGCAACAACTGGAAACCAATTTGGGCAAAACGTTATTCGATAGCAGCATGAAGGCTTATTATCGTCAATATCAATTTAAGCATCCCTATCCCGAAGATTTTCGCAAGTCGGTAGAGGGAACTGCAAACAGGGATCTAACTGAAAACTTTTCGAAGCTCTATACAACCGGTGCGCTAACCAAGCCTGTTCAGCGCACCGTTAAACCCTCCTTTTTATTCAATTTAAAAGAGACAGATAAGTATCAATATATTAATGTGGCACCTGCCTTTGGCTACAACCGGTACGACAAAATAATGGCAGGTTTGCTGGTACACAACTACCAGTTGCCGTTGAATAAGTTTAATTTTTTTGCAGGCGGATTGTATGGAAGTGGCTCAAAAAAACTGAATGGATTTGGCAGAGCATCGTATACAGCCAGAAAAAAATACAAGGATATTGAAACAGCCATCAGCCTGTTTAATTTTTCTAAAAACGATTTTTCTACTGGTCAAAATAAAGTCCTGTTTCCACGTATTCGTCGGATAGTACCCTCGGTAAAAATTACCCTTTATGATAAAGATCCATCGTATAAACGTAGCTGGACCTTTGCCTGGAAGACCTTTCTTTTAAAGGAAGACGAACTGAAGTTTACCACGGTTATAACACCAACAGATACAATTGAGAGGGTAAGCCTTCAATCGGGTAATACAACCATAAATCGCTTAGCAATTACATACGCCGATAATCGTGTGCTATACCCTTACACGGTTAATCTATCGGCCGATCAGGGCAAAGACTTTGTAAGGGCAGGACTGACTGCTAATTATTTCTT
>JAJAYD010000168.1 GCA_026786345.1 Chitinophagaceae bacterium | reverse complement strand
GGTTCTTATTATCATTTGGCAAAACTATTAGAGCGTATAGGTGAAAATGACGAAGCAATAAAATGGTATGAGAAAGGCATGGCTGCCGCAAAATCCGCCGGAGATAATCATGCTTATAATGAATTACAGGCCGCTTACGAGGATTTGGCGTATTGAGTAGTGAGTGGTGAGTGAGTGGTGAAATGTAAATTGTGAGTGGTGAGATGTGAGTTGTCAGTTGTTGACGCTTAAAAGAGGTTAACCGTTTTTTTAAGGCTCAATGATTGAAATTGATACTTGAAGTTAGTAACAAGTCCTGTTCCGTTTCCACATTTCCTCTTTCCTCTTTTCGCCTTGCGGGTATTATGTACAATGGTGTGAGAGGCGTACCTCAACGCTTACAAGCGGTGAGGCCATCTACCCGATTACCTGCTGCCCATCTTTCTGTGCAAGGTATTTTTAAAACTTACTGGTCATACGCTCCCTGCAGTGCATAGATCCCAAAAAGAACCAGACTAAAAGTAGCCACGGGTGTAATGATAATCATGGCGATGATACCAAAGATTAAATCGTCAGGATTACCCGACCTGATTTTGGGTAGTCCTACTTCAACAATACCGTAAAAGGCAGTCATCAATCCCAATAGAATCCACACAATACCCAGGTATTTTTTTAATTTTACCAGCGCATTTGATTGTGCTTTCACAACCGCCTGCTCACCACTTTTTTCTTTAAGGTATAAAAGCCCAATGACCAGGCTGATGCCGGCAACCACAATTGGATAGTTAAGGCCTGCCAAATAATATTCTGCTGTACCGGCATCCTTTGCTTTGGAGATTAAATAAGTGGCAATAACAGGTGCCATTCCACCGAATATACCATAACCCAGGTGGAAGGGTAGTGACATAGATGTGTAGCGAATTTTTAAAGGAAACATCTCCACTAAAAAAGCAGCAAGCGGACCATATGACATCGTAAGAATCACCAGTAAAAGAAAAATCAGCCCGACTAATTTCCATTTGTCTGAACTGGTGATGTGTATGGTCTTTTCTATTGCTGTCATTCCGATTTTACCAATTGAAGTTGTTTCTTTTTGCACTTGCCTATAGGTAGTACCATCAGTATAGAAACGCTGTGTTGTGGTAGTTATAGTAGAATCATTAACCGATAAAAACTGTCGGTTAATCTCAATCTTCAGTGCAGATGTATTTTCCACTTTTTGTTCAAGATCGATAGATAGGTAAAGTTGTTTAAAAATGGAGCGGAAGCTTACAACTGACAAAAACAGACTTAGCATGATCATGTTCTTCCGGCCCACCTTGTCAGACAACCAGCCAAACAGAATATAAAGCGGACATCCAAATAACAGCGCTATGATAATAACGGTATTGGCTTGTTCGTATTCTATAAACATAAATTTGAGCAAGAAGGTCTGAACATATAATATGCCCGCCCAACCCACCACGCCCATGCCCATCAGCAAGCCAACCAATGCCAATAAAACCACCTTTAAATTTGCCTTGGTGCCAAACGATTCCTTCAAAGGATTGGATGAGGTTTTACCTGCTTCTTTTGCTTTAGTAAACAGTGGTGATTCTGCCATATTTTTTCTGATATATACCGACACAACCACTAATAAGGCGGATAGTAAAAAAGGAATTCGCCAGCCCCATGCTTCCCAATGTTTTGTATTCATTGAATTTTTGGTAAGCAGAATTACGGTTAGAGAAAGCATAAAGGCAAGTACTATTGTACCCTGTATCCATGAAGTCCAGAAACCACGCTTATGCACAGGCGAATGTTCTGCTACGTAAGTAGCTGCCCCTCCATATTCGCCGCCGATAGCGAGGCCTTGTAAAAGTCTTAAGATCAATACGAGAATGGGGGCTATAAACCCTATAGTATCGTAGGACGGCACTAAACCAATGGCAAACGTTGAACCACCCATAAGCAGCATGGTTAGCATGAATGTATATTTTCGTCCAATCATATCGCCCAGACGTCCGAAGAATAAAGCACCAAATGGACGCACCACTAATCCTGCTGCAAAAGTTGCGAGGGTGGCAAGAAAGGCAGTTGTCGCGTTTTCTTTTGGAAAAAATTGAGTGGAAATGATAGTAGCAAGGCTTCCAAAAATGTAGAAGTCATACCATTCGATCAATGTACCTGCAGAGGATGCCGCAATAATTGGAACCAACGATTTATTAAGGGAAGCAGTTTGGTTTTGTTTCATTGAAACGTTTTAAGCGATACAAATTGCATTTAGTTTTGAAAGGTAGCGCCGGTGTAGGGTTACAACTAACGTTCGGGTATTGCTGCAGGCAGGGGATTTATTGCTGGTCAAGCCCCGGAACTGAAGCCGATTGAAAAACCCGGTTGTTCGAGGTGTTCTGCAGGGCACCTTAAACTTAAGAATAAATGTTGTTCTTTAAACAACTGGTTTTGGACAAGCCACAAAAAGCTGCTTGATATTCAACTGTACGTCGTTTGTACAGGGTTCAAATAAAGCCACCTTCACTTTGCCAACCTGCCGGCCAAATACATAATCTGCTGCACTGCTATACACGTGTTCTTCGGCTTTATATACCAGGCATGCTTTTACAGCATTATTATGTGTATAGCCAGGCTTTTGCCACATCAAGTCTAAGTGGTAGCATAATTCAGGGTGATTATAGCGTTGCCAAAATTGGTAAGACACGCTATTATTTTCGTCTGTTTTTTTAAATAGCCAAAGCATCTCCCGGTAAAAAGACGGGACGGCTTTCGTTCTTGTCCTCTTCTAATGTTCTAATAATAGTTTGGGAAGTGAATTTCTTAAAATCGTGCAGAATATCAGATAAATTTTCTTCTTTAGCCTGGATGAGTAAATGAATATGCCTGCCCCGTCCAAAGGCCTTTCGTGTGGACACATCTTTTTTATTTCCATCTCTACCTTGAATTTTGTAGAAGAAATATTAACCACAGAGAAAAACAAGAGTCTTTCACAAAGGACACAAAGATTTAACTCTGGCTTTTCTCTGTGCTTCTTTCTTTGTGTACGCTGTGGTTACTTTTTTTTTGACATTAGTTAGATGTGTCCACACGATAGGTCCAAAGGCGGGGATTACTCATGATTACGTAACCATAAATGACTAAACCTTTATACTCAGTACAATAATTAAGGCTGTTTACCACTATGTCTGTATAGATTTTCCATGTAAAAAAATCTACCCGTTTATTAATTGTACAGGTAATGAAATAAACTGCTCCTGCATCAGCTATCTTATATGCAAATCCCATAACGTTAGTATTGTAATGGAAAGTTAGTTCACGATTTTGGCTTTAGTAACGCTGTCCGGTACCTTCCCGCTTACGGGACAAGCTGTGCAAAGGCAGGAGGTCTAAGACCTCTATTTATTCTGCGTTCTAGGTCATTCCCGGTTACGGGACAGGCTCCCGCATACGGGACAGGTTCTGCGGAAGACCCTCGAACAACTCCATCGCTTTATTTAGCGCAGGAACATCTTAGCAGAACGGTTATTAAATCGTAACCAACCAATTTAATTGTATTTATTTTTTTTTGCTGCATAAATTCACTAATAATATAAGTTTTTGAAGGGCTGATAAATATTCCCCGGATGTCTTTTTTATTTAAAAGACTAGTAAGTTGTTTTTTGGTATTCATGTTTTGTATTGTTTAAAACAACAGTTATCACCGAAATCATTTTATTGGCGTCTTCTTTTAAGAAGTACTCTCTAAAGCCTTTTTCTTTTTCCAGCATGTGAACAGAGTTTGTAAGATCTTCATCGAAATGCATTACAACAAATTTCCCTTTTTCCTTAACAGATAAATGCAGCAGTTCAGCAGCCAGCATACCACTCTGAAAAGAATCTGTACCAATGTAGCTGAGTGTTTTTGACAACGGTAAATGTGTATTGAATAGCACAACAGGTAAATTGTTCTGCTCACATTTCTTTAAAAAAAGTAAACCCTTATCATAAAAAATCGGTACAACTATTACACCGTCAGGCTTAAATGCCAATGCTTTTTTTGTTGCTCTGGAAAATGAAGCTGTATCTTCCAGGTCGAAAAGAAATAGATCCAGTTGAATACCATAAACAGCCCAGTCTTCTTTAGCAACTTCCACTGCCTTTTGTGATTGCGTCCAATATTCATCC
>JAJAYD010000167.1 GCA_026786345.1 Chitinophagaceae bacterium | reverse complement strand
GCATAATGCGAGGGAGTGCTCAATAAACGTTCGCCTAACAACTCTGCTTTATAATCTGCTTCAAAACGTTTTAAAATTTGAGGTAACTCCATGGTGCCGAAATAGGCATCTACCTCCGGAATTTCAGTTTCAAGATTGTTTTTGTAGCGTTCACTCAGGCAGCCGGTAACATATACTTTGTCAACTTTACCCCTGCGTTTTAAGTCTACCTGGTCTAAAATGGTGTTTACACTTTCCGCTTTTGCTTTATCAATAAAACCACAGGTATTTACAATTACAATGTTATGATCTCTTCTGTTACTTTCGTGAACAACATCGATGGCGTTAGCCAATAACTGGCCGCTAAGCACCTCACTATCAACCATATTCTTGCTACAGCCCAACGTAATAATATTAACCTTATCCTTTTTTAATGTTCTCACTTTCATAACGAGGTGCGAAGTTAATAAGATAGATTTCGTTCGATGAATTTTAACCTTTTATTTGTTTCAAACCATACAAACTTTGATTAATCCGGAAACGCTCAATTGATTATATAATGAAAAAAGTTTTTTTATCAATAGCCATTCTTATCTCCTTATCAGCTTTTTCGCAAATGGAGAATGCAGCTTCATATAAAACAGCGCTTGGTGTAAAAATTTCAGCTGGTGTAGCTGCCAGTTATAAAATGTTTGTCACTCCGAAAAATGCTTTGGAAGTGCAATCCACCTTTTTTAAGCAAGGCGTACGGCTCGTAGGATTGTATGAGTTTCATTTGTATTCGTTTGCCGGAGCACCCGGCTTGGGTTGGTATATAGGGCCCGGCGCTCATGTGGGTTTCTGGAAAAAAAATTATCGTGATACATACAACAGCACTGCTGATATAGGAATTGACGGGGTGTTAGGTTTGGATTATAGAATTAAAAATGCACCAATTAACCTTAGTTTAGACTGGCAACCCAGCCTTAGCCTGTTGGGTAATGCAGGATTATCGCCGCAGTTTGGCGGACTAGCCATCAGGTATATATTGGATTAATTTAATTTTTGACAGGCAGAGACTCAAGAATTTTCTGTTTCAAATAGCAGAAAATCGAAAAATGATTTATAACAATTAAACATGCAGTTCGCTGTAAACTTATTATTGAACGGAGTTTATACTGTTATTGACGGTAACCATATTATTGTTCATGGGTGAATGAACTGAAAAATTCCACGAGAGGTTTTTTGCCCCGGGTTTTGGAGGATCTTTATAATGTATTAGTATACATTCCTCATCGGCGGTTGCATATAAAATCCCACCGGCATCTTCACTTGTAGCAAATACACTATACCATGAGGGTTTGCAAAATAGGTTATGTTCTATTTTGTAGGCCTGGGTTTTTCCATCGCTGCTTTGGATTTCTTGTCCATAAAATATTTGCCCGGCCTCAGCCGCAATTTTGTTTCCTTTCTGCACCGCATCTGGAGCATTGGGATTATTATGTGGAAGTTTTTTTTGACTTTTGACGGTACTATCTGGTAATTTCAGAATAGACTTTAATTGACCGAGTGTTAGAAACTCGTTGTTATTAACAGCATTTGCACCAATTACCCTTCCCGAAAATCTCGCGGTAATTAAACTATCACTGTAAACATTTAATTTATAGTTGCCTGAATCCTTTCCAATATTTAGTGTTGATGTAACATGCAAAGTATCTGAAGTGAGTCTGGATGAAAAATGTTTTTGTCCTTTTATTTGCTGATTGGTAGATAGCGTAACTAAGTCCGTTAAATCCTGCGTTTTTGGATCGCTCCATACCGGAGATTTCTTTTCGCCGGCACTAGTTAAAACCTGGCCGGCAGAACCTCCCGTACCAATAATAGTGGCAGTTGGCAACGTAACAGTATCGTAAAAAATTACCTCACGATTTAAAAATCTGGCTTGCTCGCTATTTGTGTTAAAATTGAAAATTGAGAACGAGTTGACGTTTGAATCTAATATATCCTGCACCAACCCAAATTGATATTTGTTATTTTGGCCGGACCATAACAAAGGAAAGAACCTTCCATTTTTATTATTTATGTTTAAACCAAAGGCTGTACTGTCACCTGATTGATTAATATTCAATTTTATTCCTGAATGCGCGCCTGGATTATCTTCTCCGTAACCATTAAACAAGGCAGTATAGGGAGCATCTACCTGGAACACATATTTATAAGAAGAACCCGTATCTCCTCTTACAGTTGAACCAAAGGAAAACCTGTTCGAACCATCGTAACTCCTGGGCGAAATGGCAACAACATCACCGGTGGAGTTTTTTTTTGAAAAACCGCCGGCTTGCCATAAATAAAAATAGGGATTAGCATCGTCCGGGAACTGGGCAACATCCAGGCCGAAAGCAAAAGCACTTGACGGTGCAAAACCGCGGGTAAATTGCAGTTTCGTATTGGTGGGTTTATTAATTACATCATTCATAAATATGCTTCCATTATTTAAAATGATTTGAGCACTATCATTAATCCTGCTAACATTGCGGAGTGTAGGTGCATATTTGTCCATATCGCCAAGGTCATCAAAATATTCAGCACGGCTATCTGCAATACTAAATGAGTGTACAAAGCCTGGTTTTGTTAATACCCCATTTATATCGGCGAGAACAACGCCTGGAGTAGACAAAACACCAGACAATGCACTAAATGAAACCAGGCTGTCTCGAATATTAGCATTGTTTACGTAAGTCTTTCCGTCCCAACTACCAAACTCTACTCCGCCTAAAGATCCTTCACCCTTATTATAAATGATGTTCGCTTCACCATTTCCCGCACTTCTATTCCAGCCCATTGCTAATCCATGACTTAAACCGGGGTTTCTTTG
>JAJAYD010000166.1 GCA_026786345.1 Chitinophagaceae bacterium | reverse complement strand
ATTTCCGTCTTACGTTCAGTTTATTAAGCACACTCCTTTTTCAAAACAATACCTGTTAAGTGCTTCGCCGGTAATATCTTCGGTACATATCAGCTGTAAATCATTTTCAACTTCAATAACAGATTGTACTCCCGCCATCTGTTCCAGTATATTTTTTAAGGCTTTATTATCTGCTGCGCTTAATACAATAAAGGTGGTTGCAGCCACATCAGCACCAGTGGCATTCATTAAATCGGCAACCGAACTTACGGTTTTTAAAACTCCTTTTTGAATGATGGCTACATGCGTACAAACCTTCTCCACTTCATCCAGGATATGGCTTGCCATAATGATCGTCTTACCTCCCCTGTATAATTCCCTGATCAGTTCCCTGATCTCAGCTATCCCCGCCGGATCGAGCCCATTGGTAGGTTCATCAAAAACTAAAATTTCAGGATCGCTCAGCAAAGCAGCAGCAATGGCCAGCCTTTGTTTCATCCCTAATGAATAGGTATTGAATTTAGAATCTTTACGTTCGTACAGATTAACAATTCGTAATACTTTGTCTATATCTCCTTCGCCCCTGCCTTTAATTTTAGCGGCTATCTCCAGGTTTTTTTCGGCACTCAGGTAATGATAAAAATTGGGCGTTTCCAGCAGTGTCCCAATCTTCTTTCTTAAATCGTTTGGCGCAAGTCCTTCACCCGCCCATGTAAAAGAACCGCCGGATGATTTTATAACATCCATTACTATACCAAGCAGGGTTGTTTTGCCGCTGCCGTTGGGTCCCAAAATACCAAAGACAGTTTTGGGAGGTACTTCAAAACTCACATTATTGAGCGCCTTTATTTTTCCGTAATTTTTTGTAAGATTATTAATGCTGAGTATAGCCATAGATCAAAATATAAATGAGAATGAAGATAAATGAATTTTGTTAATCTGTTTCACGAAAATGTTTCTCGTGCCAAACAGATGAAAGTGCACCGATCATTGCAAAGCCTTCAGCATTAAAGTCAAGTTCTTCCAGGTGCAGGTCATCAATATCTTTTTGTAAAACTTTACGGGTAAATGGATTTAAGGTTCCGCCTTTTTGCCCGGCAGCAATTTCGGGGTGATATTGAAAATGCGGATCAACTAATGTGCCACGTGGATACATGATGCCGGGCGTACCTTTGCCCCTTATATCCAGGTTATGCGGATGTATCAACCCAAGTGTATGGCCAAATTCATGAGCAGCAGTGGTGGAGTTATCCAATATGTTCTGTAGTTTAAAATACCCGGTGTTGGAGTTGATTTCATCTACAAACGAAATATCACCATTGGCAAATTCTTCTATGCGAAAATAATTATTGCGGGGATTTGTATTTTCAAAAACCATTTGTGGCGTAAGCTCCGGATTGTATTTACCAGTAATGCTGAACCTTACATTGTATATCTTTTTAGAAAACCAGCCATCACGAATTGTTGCTTTGCCTTCTGCATCGTTCCAGAACTTTTCAATATCTTTTGCAATCTGAAAAGCCAGTTCATCATTGGCAGCATCGCCGTAAATAATTATTGTTGCGTGGATAACGAGGAGGTTATTATTGGGTTGCAACTCAACTTCGCCCATGTAGAAGTGTTTGATTTTTATAATTACGAGTCAATCTTTGCACATGGTCTGACGACCTCGTCTGACCATGAATTTTCGCACATGGTCTGACGACCTCGTCTGACCATGAATCTTCGCACATGGTCTGACGACCTCGTCTGACCATGAATCTTCGCACATGGTCTGACGACCTCGTCTGACCATGAATCTTTGCTGTTATCTGAGCACAAAAAATTTCTTAAGAGAGCTTATCGCGTTTGATTGTATGGTCAGACGAGGTCGTCAGACCATACAATCAAACCAATCCACAAATCTCTTTTGCAAGTTCAATATTACAAATTGAATTTGATCGCAATCCTATGTAAGAACGATAAGAAGACCATTTCCAAAATGCAGCATCGGTTACAATACCCGCTTCCAAAGCCTGGTTATGAATATAGTTAAAGGTGTTGAGATAATAATCCTGTTTTGAACTGCCCATGTTATTCAGTTCAGCTTCATCATTTAAACAGATTGCCTTTGTTTTTGGTCTGAATAAAGAACCAGTCCTGTTATTCTTAATATTAAATTCATGAGCGTAAGCACTTAACAGTTTTCTAAATCCGTTCGTGACCGGATCAAGTATTAATCCACCCTGCTTTTTTAATTCAAGGCACCGGTTATCAGCATAAATCATAAAATGAAAATGATTATTCATTAAGCACCATGCCAATGTTTCGCAATGTGGTACAATATATTGTTTGTATAACTGGAGAAAATAATTGAATTGAAAATCTTCTATAAAAACATCCTGCCCATTATTTCCCTGGTTGTAAACATGGTAAATATTTTCGGGAGTAAATTTCATTTTTTTACTTTTTACCAGATAAAGTTAACATTTTGCGGGAATTAAGTACATGGTCAGACGCGGACGTCAGACCATGTACTTAACATGGTCAGACGCGGACGTCGGACCATGTATTAAAGTCAGGACTTCGGGGAATTAATTACATGGTCAGACGAGGACGTCAGACCATGTAATTAATTCCTTAAAGGCTTACCAGTCTTTAATATTGATTGAATTCTCTCCAACGTTTTTTTCTCGCCGGTTAAACTCAGGAATGCTTCTCTTTCCAGGTCAAGTAAATATTGTTCGCTTACTAAAGTGGGTTCGCTTAAATCGCCGCCGCACATTACATAGGCCAGTTTTTTTCCAACGGTTACATCATGTTCGGTTGCATAATTACCACGCAACATGCCATTGATACCGGCATGCATAGCGCCAAGCATAGAGCGGCCCAATACTTTTATATCGGTACGTTGCACGGGCATTACATAACCATCATCATACAATTCTATTACAGCCTGCCTGGCTTCTGCAATACGGCGGCCCTGATTAATACTAACCACATCCTGCCCATGCCTGTAAATGCCCAGGTCGAATGCCTCGTAAGCCGAGGTGGCAACTTTTGCGGTTGCAATGGTT
>JAJAYD010000165.1 GCA_026786345.1 Chitinophagaceae bacterium | reverse complement strand
TTATATAAAGACGAAAAGGACGATCAGCTAAAACAATTCAATGTGCCAGACGGCTTGGACATTCAGAATGTGCTTAGAATAACGAAAGATAAGGGAGGTAATATCGTCTTGTTATGTTATAATGGTTTATATAAAATTGATACAAAGGGGAAGCTGCAAATGCTACGCAATCAGGCGCTGGAAGCAGAGTTGAACAAAAACGAGGACTACCCTGAAGATATAATTTTTGATCAACAGGGCCATTTTTGGTTAGTAACCCATCGGTTCAGGTTATATACGGTAAATCCTGAAACGGGCCATTATAATTCCTGGGCCATACCCGAGACAGACGGTTCAAGAGAATTTGACCTGTTACCGAAAAGAATTATTAAAGACGAAAACGACAACATCTGGATTGGGGCAAAAAATGATCTTGAATATTTTAACCGAAAGACCGGCCTGTTCTCCGTGTTTAACACAGGCACAAAAAAGGATCTGGAACATATGCCGGTGACTGATATGGAGCTGGATAGTTTTGGCACACTTTGGATTGCAACCCTAACCAGGGGATTAATAAAATATGAAGAAAGGCCCCGCCTGAAATCTTATTCCTTCAATAAAGATGATAAAAACTCCCTGACATCTGGTTGGGCAAGTCAGATTTACGAAACCAGTGATCATAAAATCTGGGTCACTACAAACGATCCATCCAGCAATTCAGGCCTTAGTACGATCAATATGCAATCAGGTACAGTACACCCGATGCCTTATTCAGGCTTTATCCAAAGAATTAATACAACCTCCGCCATCTGGGAAAATAAGCCGGGCGAAATGTACCTTGGTGTAAACCGGGGGCTTTATTCATTTTTACCAGCTAATAACTTATTTAAACGTATTCAATTACCGGGTATACCAGATTCTATTAATATCACCTTTTATTTTAAAGACAGCCGCCAGAATGAGTGGGTCAGTACTTTCAATGGCCTTTATAAAAAAGTACCTGGCGCTCAGCAATACCGCCATTATGATGTAAGCCAGGTACAAGGCAGCAATGCCAGCAGCAACGAGATAACCCAGGTAAAGGAAAGCAACCAACACGGTTTGTGGTTATTAACAAACAATGGCCTGTTCTTATACAAATATGATACGAACAAAATTGAAAGGCATGGCTTTGATAAAACCATGGGCGACATTTTTATTACCCAGGACATCAATTCATTTTATGAAGACCCCGAGGGCATTGCCTGGGTGGGTACCTGGCAGGGAGGTTTAAGCCGGTACAATGTGGAAACAAAGAAAATAAAAACCTACAACAGGAACGACGGCCTGCCTTCTATGAGCATCCAGGCCATTTTAGCGGATGAAAAAAACGGCACTTTATGGTTGAGTACTTTTGAAGGATTAAGCCGCTTTAACTTAAAGACAGAACAGTTTAATAATTTTGACATCGAAGATGGCATACAAAGTCAGCTGTTTGCTGATGGCGCCGCTTTAAAAACCTCTGCCGGTCTGTTTGTATTTGGTGGTTCCAATGGCGTTACTGTTTTTAATCCTGATGAAATCAGTAAGAATTCCATGCCACCAAAAGTGTTTTTAACCGACCTGAAATTGTTTAATAAATCGGTTATACCTGGCCAGCAATCTATTTTAAAAAAGCCAATCAACGAAACGCAGCAAATAACGCTCACGCATAATCAGAACAATATTTCCCTTGATTTCATTGCGCTTCATTATTCTAATCCATTAAAAAACAGGTACGCTTATAAACTGGACAACTATGATAATGAATGGAGGGATGTAGGAAATCTGCACGTGGCATTTTATCCGAATCTTCCCCCGGGTGAATACCTGTTTCAAGTAAAAGCTGCCAACGATAAAGGAGTTTGGAACGAAGAAGGCGCCTCACTTAAAATCACTGTGTTACCACCCTGGTGGAGAACCATCTGGGCTTACGTACTTTATGGATTGTTGTTTATTGCCATCGCATTTGCAATCGATCGTTATTTCCGCCGTCGATTAATTAAAAAGGAGAGAGAGCGCAACAATGCCCGTGAACTGGAGCAGGCAAAGGAAATTGAAAAAGCATATTACAAACTTGAACAAACGCATGAAACACTGAAGGCAACCCAGACGCAACTCATCCAATCCGAAAAGATGGCCAGCCTCGGCGAACTGACCGCAGGTATTGCACACGAAATTCAGAATCCGTTAAACTTTGTCAACAACTTTAGTGAAGTAAGCAATGAACTGATTGATGAAATGAAAGAAGAGCTAAATAAAGGACACAATGAAGATGCGGTATCAATAGCAAATGACATCAAACAAAACCTTGAAAAAATTAATTACCATGGCAAACGTGCCGACAGTATTGTAAAAGGCATGCTACAGCATAGCCGCAGTAGCAAAGGCGAGAAAGAACCTACCGACATCAACGCCCTGGCCGACGAATACCTTCGCCTCGCCTACCAGGGATTAAGAGCCAAAGACCAAACTTTCAACGCAACAATAAAAACTGATTTTGATCCGGCAATTGGAAAAATCAACATTATTCCACAGGATATTGGAAGGGTGTTATTGAATTTATACAACAATGCTTTTTTTGCTATTGCAGAAAAAAAGAGAGCTACAGACCTTGAAGGTTTTCAAAACCTTCAAGGTCTTGCTGCTTACCAACCAACCGTTTTAGTGAGTACAAAAAAGATTGGCGATAAAATTTCTATCAGCGTAAATGACAACGGTAATGGCATTCCACAAAAAAATCTTGACAAAATCTTTCAGCCCTTCTTCACTACAAAGCCAACTGGGCAGTGTACCGGCCTTGGCTTGAGCTTAAGCTACGATATTGTTAAAGCACATGGTGGAGATATAAAAGTGGAAACGAAGGTTGACGAAGGAAATCCCGACAATTTCGGGAAGGGAGAAGGAACGGAGTTTATTATAATACTGCCAATCATACCAAGCTGAAATATGTATTTACCATATTACTGATGTTTGTTTTAAACCTTCCTGCAATTCATTCACAGGTTACTCGAACTGATAGTCTTCAACGACTGTTTTTACGGGCAGGTAACGATACCAACAGCATATTAACCATATTGGAAGTTGCCGGAGCTTATCAATTTTTTAATTCAGATAGTGCATTGATATTGACCCATAAAGCCATGGAACTTGCCCGGCAACTACATTTTACCTGGGGTGAAGTAAAAGCAATTAGCCGGCAGGGAGAAGTACTGCACCTTAGAGGTGAACTTCCGCAGGCACTGGAAGCTGAGTTAATGGCGATACAGTTGAGCAGGAAATATCATTATCCGGAAGCTGAAGCTGAAAGCTTAATATTTATTGCTACTATCTATTTGGATTTAGCTGATTACCGTCAGGCACTTACTTACCTTTTTCAGGCCAGGAACATCTATGAAAAGTTTGCCGGTAAATTATCAAGCGAAGGAGCACAGCAGTTTCCGCCATATGGATTATCCAACATGGGTAGAGCTTACGAGAAACTAAATATAATGGACTCTGCATTATATTTTCAAAGGTTAGCGCTGAAGTACCCCATAGAGATGACAGATGAATTGAAGGCAGACATATTGATCGGTATAGGAAGCATTGAAAAGCGCCAAAAAAACCTTGGTAATGCATTAATTACCTTTTGGCAAGTAGTCAACATAACAAGTATCTCCAACGATCTTTTAAATGGAAGTGGGGCACATTATGAAATAGCGGAGATATACAACCAGCAAAACAATATCGATTCGGCAATATATCATGCGCGGCTGGCATTTATAACTGGTCAACAATCATCGGCGAAAACGTTGTCATTAAATGCCGCCAGTTTGCTTGCACAACTATACAAAACAAAAGGCGACCTGGATAGTGCCTTCTATTACCAGCAAACATCAATGAACACAAAGGACAGCTTATTTGGGTTGGATAAATTTCGCAAGCTTCAATTGCTAACGCTTTCCGAACAACAACGTTTGCATGGGATAGCTGAGCAACAGGAACGTTCAAAAGCACGGATACAGCGCACTGTCTTTTTGGGGTCAATCGGGGTTGTACTTTTAATAGTATTGGTTCTGTGGCGCTCTAATAAACTGCAAAAAAAGGCTAATCATCAACTGAATGATAAAAATCTTCAAATTGAAATGCAAAGCGAAAGTTTAAAGAAAACGCTTTATGAACT
>JAJAYD010000164.1 GCA_026786345.1 Chitinophagaceae bacterium | reverse complement strand
TTTTATAGTGGCGACTTGCAAGCAAGTGAGGCTGTTGCAAAGCACACATTGTTTGCCGGTGATAAACCGGTTGTTTTTATTGACACGGCAGGTTGTGGTTTTGAAGAAAAACAGGAAGGCGGTGGTATTAGCAACGCCGAAGAAGCGAATGCTATGCTGCAGCATCTTGCCACCTACCTGCAACAAATGGCAGGGGAAAGCGATGGCAAAATATCGTTCTCCATTGGCATTATATCTCCTTACCGCCACCAGGTAGCCTGGTTAAAAGAGCAGGTGTTAAGCCACCCGCAACTGCAGGCATTTTTGCCAAATACAACAGTGAATACCATAGACAGTTTCCAGGGACAGGAACGCGATATTGTTTACATAAGCCTTACACGCAGCAATGCCGATAATGTAATTGGCTTTCTTTCGGAGATACGCAGAATGAATGTAGCCATGACAAGGGCCAGGAACAAACTTGTGGTCATTGGCGACAGTGCCACTATTGCACAGTTTCCTTTTTATGCTGATTTTATTGAGTATGTTGAGCAAGCCGGTGGGTATATGAGTGCCTGGGAGTTAATGGGTGACTGATGAGTATATCACAAAGTCTTGCAAAAAAGTAAACCCATATATGCTGCTGCTTTGTTTAACCGTTATTTTGAATGGCACATGAGCAACACCATGAAAAATCCTCCATCACTCTTCATCCTTTTCATAGCCTTCATTCTTCTATCCTCATCAATATCTGCGCAGCAAATAACCGGCAATTGGAAAGGCAGGATAAACAACCAGCGTGTTGAACTAAAGATTATTCAAAATGGTGATAGCCTTACAGGTACTTCCTATTATTCAAGCCTGACAGGTGGCACTAAACGCTATAGCATAAAAGGATATTTTGATCCCGTGGATAACAGTGTTGTTTGGTGGGATGATGCATTGATAACAGCTAATGGCTTCAAAGAAAACAGCGATAACCTGTTGGCTGTCGCAGACTTTAATTGCCCCGGCGGTGGGCGCATGTACCTGAATGGTAAGTCTGCAAAAAAGAACGAGCCCAATAACAAAACAGGCAAAGTTGATCTTACTAAAACAGACCAGTCGGCCCATAAAGATGAGTGGGATTTTGTGTTGGATAACTACAACCTCGGTGCTAATGATCCGCAAATTATTGATAGTATTGAAGCCATAGCAAGTAACAGACGCACACCTGTTGCACCGGCAAATCCGCTACCACAACCAATCCGAAAAATCGTTACACCTACATCTAAACAACCTGATGTTGCCCGCAACGAACCACCTGTAACAAGGGCTGTAAAAGTGGCACCTGCTCCACAACCAAAACAACCTACGCAAGCACCCCTGCCTCCACCCGTTAAGACTGTGCAAAAAGCAGCTCCTCCTAAACCTGAGACCATTGATGAAATGTTTGTATCCAGGAAAAAAATGGTGACAAAAGAGATTGTCCTGGAAGGCGATTCAATTAAGTTGATGTTTTACGACAATGCCGAGGTGGATGGAGACTCCATTTCTCTCTTCCTGAATAACAAAATAATTTTTACACATGTTCGTCTGGCTGCTACACCTTACACCATTTCACTTTCAGTAAACGATTTGGCTGATGTAAATGATTTGGTAATGGTAGCTGAAAACCTGGGTGCCATTCCACCTAACACGGCCTTTATGATTGCTATGGTTGGTGCAACCCGTTACGAAGCGTACATGGAAAGCACTGAGCAAACAAGCAGTGTTATTCGTTTTATTAAAAAGAAGAAAGAATAGCTGGTTCAACAGGATGCATTCATAAACTAAGCAATCCCAATTCTAAATATGAGCCCTCATGCTGAATTTATTTAAGCATCCCCTGCATTTCGATTATATCATTCAATAAACTTTGCTCCATCATATTTCTTGTTGGAAAGGTTTCTAAAATATATTTCAGCCTTGCATTTTTACGCCAGCGGCGTAACCTCTCTGTAGAATAAATAAAACCTATGTCGCTTTGCCCCGGCGGGGCAACCCTTATCTGGTTAACCGGCTTGTTGGGCTGCCCGCTGGAGCCTATTGTGTGTACACATCTTTTTTGCTTTTTCTTTTTGCTCTGTAAGAGCATCCTGTTTATAGAAATCATTTAACAACGAATATTAAAGCTCCGTAGGTGCTTCCTAATTACTCCCATTATAGGCGGCACCTACGGAGCCGAAGAACTTCAAAATCAGATTTACTATAAACAGGATGCTCCGCTGGAGCAATTAGCTGTTTTCTATTTATGAAATTTAAAAATCTGACCTTCAAATATTTGTATCTACACGATAGGCTGGGGCAGGTATTGATTTTATGAATTTGCAAAAGCTACAGACAGGTTACGCCGCCGGCGTAAACAGGAACCTCTAATTGAATTTGGTAAAAATTCTTTGACATCCTCATCTTGATCCAAAAGTAAAAAGGGGAAAAATACTCCCTTATATTCCTGCTGGTCAATGCCTGTATTGGTATATATTGCCGCTCAAACTAACGCTTAATGAAATCACTCTTTTGCTGCTTATTACTACTTCTTTGCATTAATGACTTAAATGCTCAAAACGATACCCTTGTTACTTACTTCAACTCCAATTGGAAAGAATGTACAAAGGATTCAGCCACCTATATTTCTAAACAATACAAAGATGGCGATAAATATAAACGTAATGACTATTGGCTGAAAAGTATGGCGCTACAATCAACCGAAACCTATTCTGATCCGGGGCACAAAAATCATAGCGGCCCTGCTATTTGGTACAATGAGAATGAGGTGCCCATCCACAAAAATGATTTCGCAAATAACAAGTTGTCGCTGGCCAGTTATTTTTTTGACAATGGCAGTAAAAAAGGACTGATAACTTACGGGAATGATGGAACCATTCTAAAGCAAACCGGGTGGGAAGAGAACGGAAAAGAAATTCCAAATTATATAGTTGAAGAAGAGGCGCATTTTCCAGGCGGGCTAGAAGCATGGAGGGATTTTTTTGGTAAGAAAGATTAATTCGCGAACAGCCGTAAAAGCGGGTGCTCCTTTAGGTATCTATACGGTAAAAGTTCAGTTTGTTGTAGGCAAGCAAGGCGAAATTGCAAGTGCAGAAGCAGTTGATGTTCCAGCAATATGTCAACCCTGTGGCGTGGAAGCAGTTAAGATCATCAAAGGAAGTCCACGCTGGAAACCGGCTGTACAATTTGGTCACCCGGTAATTTACCAGGCTATTCAAAATATTACCTGGTCGGTAGAAAATTAGTGATTGCCTATACTCCTGCTTCTTTTTGGCACTAACAATAACCGTATAGACAAAATCGTTTTTATCATCAAAAACTCAGTTCTTTTTTCAAATACCCCTATCATCCTTACATTCCTATAATTTTAACTCATTCATGAAAAAAGTATTTTGTTTTACGGCTATTATTTTGTGTTTCTCAATGGCCGGCAAGGCCCAAATTGAAGGCGCTTATATTTCTTCAAAAGGCTACAAAGCATTTGGTTTTGGTGGTTTTTAAATTTTGCTGTTCCGGTTTCCGAGGGTAATTATGCTATTGCAGAGGCGGGTTTTTTTAATTTCAAAAAGGATGATGACCAGGTTATTTTGATACCCCTGCTGGTGGGGTACAGAATGACGCTGGATGGAACAGGTACTGGTTTTTATCTGGAACCAACTGCGGGCTACACCATTGGGGGATCCGACATTCAAAAGGAGTACGTTGGTGGCTATCCTGTTGAGCAAAAAGTAAAGGGTATTACCGGTGGGGTTGGCGCAGGGTATATTTTCCCGGGACGAATTGCCTTTAATATTGGCCTCAGATATAAGCGGGTATTTGTTTCCGGCGATCCTTCATTGAATTTGCTTTCCCTTCACGTTTCGCATACACTTTCGTTTAGAAGAAGAAATGAATAAATCAAATGCCTGGTTTATTTTTAAAAACTTCATTGATTTGATCATCTAACTACGGGATTTTGTTTGTAACTGCATCCCATACAATTGAGT
>JAJAYD010000163.1 GCA_026786345.1 Chitinophagaceae bacterium | reverse complement strand
GGGTGAGCAAACTTCAAAGAGCATTACCAAAATGTATTTGAAACGCATTGAAGACATTGATAAAAAGGGTCCGGGTCTGAATAGTGTGATAGAAGTAAATCCTGATGCCGTTGCCATTGCTGAAAAAATGGATGCTGAAAGAAAGGCCGGCAAGCTAAGAGGGCCTATGCATGGCATACCGGTTTTAATAAAAGATAATATTGACACGGGCGATAAAATGATGACCACTGCAGGTTCGCTGGCATTGGTTGGTAACAAGGCTTCGAAAGATGCTTTTATTGTAACTCAGTTGCGCAATGCCGGCGCGGTATTATTGGGCAAAACCAATTTAAGCGAGTTTGCCAATTTCAGGTCGGAGCGGTCAACCAGTGCGTGGAGCAGCAGGGGAGGGCAGACCCGTTGCCCTTATATGCTCAACCGCAATCCATCGGGCTCCAGCGCCGGATCGGGTTCTGCAACAGCAGCCAGTTTATGTGCAGTGTCTATTGGTACCGAAACCAATGGTTCTATTGTTAGTCCATCGTCTATTAATGGCCTGGTAGGTATAAAACCTACGGTTGGTTTATTAAGCAGGTCGGGTATTATACCTATTTCTGCAACGCAGGATACGCCAGGCCCCATGGCGCGAAATGTAAAAGATGCCGCCATATTTTTGGCTGCACTCGCAGGTATTGATACCGCAGATGGTGTTACGCTGCAAAGCAAAGGCAAAGCATTAACTGATTACACCAAACGATTAAGTAAAGATGGATTAAAAAGTAAAAGAATTGGTATTGAAAAAGCCTGCTTAACGGGTGGAAATCCTGATGTACTTGCCCTGACTAAAAATGCGGTAAAAATTTTACAGGCGCAGGGTGCTACCATTGTTGAAGTAGAATTGGTAAAGCTAACCCGCGAACTGAGTAATGCCAGTTACAGCGTGTTACAATTTGAGTTTAAAGATGGATTGAATAAATATTTGTCGACCGCAAATGCACCGGTAAAATCGCTGGCTGAAGTGATTGCTTTCAACAAAGTAAACGAGCCTGCCGCCATGCCATACTTTAAGCAGGAAATTTTGGAAAGCTCGCAGGCTAAAGACGATTTGCAAAGCAAAGAATACAAGGAGGCGGTTGCAAAAACAATCAGCGCCAGGGGTATGATTGATACAATTATCAAGGAGAATAACCTGGATGCTATTTGTGCCTCAACCAATGGACCGGCAGATTGCATTGATTTGATAAATGGTGATTATGGAGGTGACTTTTCATTTTCGTCTCCGGCAGCCATGGCCGGTTATCCGCATATTACGGTGCCTATGGGGCAGGTACACAATCTGCCTGTTGGGTTCTCCTTTATTGCAGGTGCCTATAAAGAAGAAGCCCTCATAAACATGGCCTATGCATTTGAGCAGGCATGCCAGGCAAGGAAGGCGCCAAAGTATATAGAGGGGATTATTTAGGGGGGTGAGTTGTGAGTTGTGAGTGGTGGGTTGTGAGTGAGTGGTGAGTGGTGAGTAGTGAGTAATGAGTAAAAAGTAAAATGAGCTGTAGTAATGCGGATCATTTTGTTTAAAAATGTTGGCTTAAAAGATGGTAACAATTCAACTCAAACTTGCTTTAAGACTCCAGTCCGAAAGAGTTGTATGAAAGTTGGTTAGTGCCTGGTTTCAACAATTTGAGATGTTTTGGTAACTACGATCTGAGGCTTTTCTTTATACAATTCAATTATTCCGGTAACACAGATTTCTTTGTCTTTGTAATATTCTTCGGGTTTGAAGTCAAATATTTTTCTTGAATCTCCCGGCACAACAATGGTGAGAAGAGAATTTGGATAACTGGCCCCGGCATTTAATAAAGTAGGAGCTCCTTTAGAATTCTCCATAAACCTGCCGCCATAAATTTTAGTGCAAATGGTAACACTGTCGCCAACTTTACTTGCAGCTTCAGCAATGTCGATTGTTTTTTGTGAAAATGTTGCTTGTGCGGTAAGAAGGGCAATTGCCAGCAATAAGTATTTCATGGTGGTTGAGGTTAGATTATGTTGGGCAGCAATTTAGCGAATGAAATAGTTGCTTAGTAAAATATCGGCGAGCAGTTTAGGTTGTATAGAAAGAATGATCAAAAAATTCTTGTCTCAAAAAACTCCAGTTCTACTAAACAGAATTTGTAAACCGCTGTTGGTGGTCAATTAAGTAAAAAGAAGTTCGTTATAAAAAACGGTATCTCCGCCTTTCCTAAATTTTTCATGGTCTATTAAAATTGCCTGTTTTAATATCCTCCTAACCACCTCGTCTATTTCAATACTTAACTTAATTTGGTCTTCTGGATTATTTACGGAAGGGTCCACTTGTGAGCCATGTAATAATTTTGATCGAAGATCGTATGATCGTCTTACAGTTTTGAAGATTGCCATTTTCTCGTCTTGTGTGCCACCTAAATAACAAGCGCACCTTTCAGAAACCTTGAATGAAATATCTCCATCACTTTCGGAAAACAAACTTTCAAGAACGGGGATATACATTGCAATTTTCATTGGCATAAAGGATGAAACTCTTGCAAACGGTAAGAAGTCCATAGCCCTTTCTATACGACCCTTTTTATTATAGGAACGGTTTGGTGGAGTTTTAATAACACCATTTTCTATTGTTGGAAGGGCTTTTCCTCAGGTTGGGGGCTAATGATGCTTTTGTATTTAATTGATATATTTTCGGCTTCTGCTAGCTCGGCTTCATCAAAAACTGAAATATCGTTTTTGCCACTTGCGCTTGTATAGATTTTCGTATTTGGGAGAATTACACAGCTTTGTGTTTTAGGGTAATAAAAGATACCCTCAGCAAGATGGCTACAGCAATCTTTTATAAACCAAAGTCCATGTAAAAAGCTATTCATATTGTCGCAAATCATCGAACCAACTGTAGCCAATTCCTCAACAGCATCTTTACCAGGCGAAGGTGCATAATCTATTGAACAATGAGCAAAGGGGTAAGGGGAAATAAGCTGCGTTAGTCTTGTACTACCAACTTTACTAAGAAATTCGGGGGATGAGTAGTTATAAAATACTTTGAAGTTAGATGTAAACTGCATGTAATTCAACCTGTGATCCAACCCGTCGACGAATTTGAAATAACGAAAACTGCAAAGAGCATTTAACCGCATGAAAAGTAATTTCTGTCAAATTACTTTAATTGATTTCTTTTTCTCCGAAATTAAACTGAAGCATGCCTTTTTTTATAAAATCATTTAAAGGTTTACACCCATCAAAAGGAATATACATTGTAGTTGCGCTAGTTCCCACAGCTTTACTCAAGCATTGTAGTTTGGTGGGCAGAATTTTTTTTAAGTTTCCGAGAAGGAAAAACCTGCGACGCGTTGGCGGTATTGGGCGTGGGGTGAGCGTGGCATAAGAAAAAATAAAAAAAGAAAGGGATAGTATTTTGAGCGAAGGCGAAAAATGCACACTTGGCCGTGATACGGATGGAACTATAGGTAATGACTACGCAATTAGTCAATGAAAAATAAACTTATCGAACAAAAAATCTTTTCTTTAAGTACGGGTTATACTGCTCAATTGGACGTTGCAGAAAGTACCCCTTAATTAATTCAGTCTTTAGCAAGCAAACTTGGATATGTATTCGAGTGGAGAAATTGGAGCCTTCATAAAGTGGCTTCCCTTCAGAGAATGCGCATCTAATACTATCAAAAGGAGGTTTATCTTCCGCGATATTGGATTGATGAACAGCCTTTATAACGGCGCAATCCAATGCTCTATTGTTACCCTTATTAACAGGCATTGCCTGTCCACCTTCTTGATTGCATATTCCGCTCCAAAGTGAGCCACCTATTCCGCTCAAACTGAGCCACCTTCAAACGATACTCCAATAGCCCTTACCAGGCATTAACAAAATTGGATTCCGGGCAAACTGAGCCACCCTTTTCACAAGTGGCTTTATGACATTCCGGCGTAACTGAGCCACCCACCACGGCGGGCAGGCTCCGGTAGGAGCGTATAAATTTCATTTACTAAGTAAGCATTTCTTTACTGTTCAACAATATGAGCAAGGAGATGTCAAATAAACTGGTAACAATGCAACAAGTACGCATCATCATTCAATTATTACTAAAGGGTTATTCAGGTCGCAAAATATCAAGGGAATTGCAAATCTCCCGTAATACTGTTAAGCAGTATTCAGATTGCCTGCACGCAACTGCTTTTAGCCTTGAAGCACTGCAGCAAATGGACGATGCCAGCCTTTGCGCCATTGCTTACGCTGATGCAAAGCAAATGCAGGCCGATAGCCGCAATGGAGATTTTAAAAGCCGCATACCCTATTTTCTCAGCCAACTTAAACGTACCGGTGTAACCAAACAGTTGCTTTGGCAGGAGTATAAAAATGACAATACTGAGGGCTATGAATACTCGCAGTTTTGCGATCTTTTCAGGCAGTACAGAAAGGTACATGAGGCTACTATGCATTTTGAGCATAGGCCTGCCGATGTGATGATGGTTGATTTTGCAGGAGATAATATAAGCTATGTAGATAGGGCAAGTGGCGAGGTGATTAGCTGCCCTGTATTTGTAGGCGTTTTACCTTATAGTGGCTACAGCTTTGCCGTAGCGCTTCCCAATGCTACCCAACCCAATGTTATAAAAGCGCTCAACTTATGCCTTGCATATTTTGGTGGAGTATCGCAGAGTATTAAGTGTGATAATATGAAAACTGCCGTAAGCAAAAGTTGCCGGTACGAACCGCTTTTTACCGACACGCTGCTGGGGTGGGCGCTGCATAATAATACCGGCCTGCTTGCCGCCAGGGTACGTAAGCCTAAAGACAAAGCATCGGTAGAAAATGAGGTAAAACTTGTATACCAGCGTATATATGCTCCCTTGCGTGATAAAATGTTTTTTAGTCTCAGTGAACTCAATGCCCATATTGTTGAGCAGCTCAAAGAGCATCACCAACGCCCCTTTCAAAAGAAAGATTATAGCCGCATGGAGTGTTTTGTAAAGAATGAAAAACCATTGCTTCTTCCCCTGCCCGCTGAACCATATATTATCAGACATGCAGCAAAGGCCAAAGTGCAAAAGAACTATCACATTACCCTGGGTGAGAACTGGCACCACTACAGCGTACCCTTTAGTTTTATTGGTAAATCGGTCAATGCCATTTACGATACCGATACGGTAGAGATATACTATGAGCACAAACGAATCGCTTTGCATAAACGCAGTTACAAACCTCATGATTTTACTACCATTAAAGAACACATGCCCGAAAGTCATCAGCGCTACGCAGAGCAAAAGGGATGGACAGCAACTTACTTTTTAGAACAAGCCGCACAGGTAGGCCCATCTGCTCACCTGTACATCCAAGGTGTATTAAAGGCAAGAAAATTTACAGAACAAACCTACAATGCATGT
>JAJAYD010000162.1 GCA_026786345.1 Chitinophagaceae bacterium | reverse complement strand
GTTAAGGGAAGCTAAAATCAAGCGTCACCATCCTAATGGACTATTATACTATATGGTTTATTGGTGTTGCTTCGGATAGTCAAGGTAAAGTTGTGGGAACTGGTTTAATGAGGTAAATAATATTTGAAGGAAAAATGTAAAACAGAAAAATATGTTTAGAAACATCCACCTTAAAAAATCATACAATCAGGGAGAGGGTTTTAGCGAAAATAAAAATGGACAAACCGAATTAAATTTCGTTTTGTCCACTACAGTGAACCGGATTGGATTCGAACCAATGACCCTCAGCTTAGAAGGCTGATGCTCTATCCAGCTGAGCTACCGGTCCTTCAATGTGTTTTCGACGGCTGCAAATGTAATTTTTAATTAGTTTGCAGCCAAACCAAATTGAATTTATGGATGTGAAAATTGAGCCTGGTTGGAAACAAGCTTTGAAAAACGAGTTTGACCGGCCTTATTTTCAACAGGTGGTAACTTTTCTTAAAATTGAAAAAGCCCAGGGCAAAATTATTTATCCCCCCGGTTCGCTTATTTTCAATGCATTTAATAGAACCCCCTTCAACAAAGTAAAAGTTGTCATCATTGGCCAGGATCCGTATCACGGTCCGGGGCAGGCACATGGCCTCAGTTTTTCAGTTCAGCCTGGGGTTAAACCGCCCCCTTCTCTCATTAATATTTTTAAAGAATTAAAGACCGATATTGGCTTGCCAACCCCCGCATCGGGCAATCTGGACCACTGGGCAGAGCAGGGCGTGTTGTTGTTAAATGCCGCCCTTACGGTAAGAGCCAATGAACCGGCAAGCCATGCAAAAGCTGGTTGGACCGATTTTACAAATGCAGTGATCAGTAAAATTTCGGACGAAAAAACTGGTGTGGTGTTCCTGTTATGGGGGCGCTTTGCGCACGAAAAACAATCGCTTATTGATGAGACCAAACATTTTGTGCTGAAGGCCGCTCACCCCTCACCCTTAAGTGCCGACAAAGGTTTTTTTGGTTGCAAACATTTTAGTAAAACGAACGAGCTGTTGAGTAAGCAAGGGCTTGACCCGATTGACTGGAGTGTTTAATTTAATACAAAAATAAGCCGGAAACAAAAGTCAAAATAAGTAGCTGTTAAAACAAATACATGAACATTTTAAAAAACATATTTGGAAGAGTTTGGGCGCTATGGGGTTTGATCATTTTTTTTTCGACACTGCTTATTGTGCTGGTACCTATCCTGATTACTTTTAAAATTAAAGAGCCGCTGGGTACTGAATTGTTCAGAAATTTTTCAAAAGCCTGGATGACCGTTTTTCTGACTTTGATCGGTTGCCGACTGGTAATTAAAGGCAAGCAACATTTTAAACAGGGCGAAACCTATGTAGTCGTATGCAATCACAATTCGTTTATGGATGTGCCCGTTACCACCCCTTTTGTGCCTGGCGCTAATAAAACCATTGCCAAAAAATCGATGGCCAAAATTCCACTTTTTGGTTGGATATACTCCCGTGGAGCCGTATTAGTTGACCGGAATAGCGACGAAAGCCGCCGCCAAAGTTTTGAATTAATGAAGCAGACATTGGCAGCAGGGCTGCACATGGTTATTTACCCCGAAGGAACACGTAACCGCACCAAAGAACCTTTGAAACCTTTTTACGATGGGGCTTTTAAACTGGCTTTAGCTACCAACACCAACATCATTCCTACACTTCTTTTTAATACCAATAAGGTGTTACCTACGCACAAAATTTTTTACCTCTGGCCAAAAACACTTGAAATGCATTTTTTGCCCCTGGTAGAAACAGCCAATGTTCCTATAAAAGAGTTAAAAGATACAGTGTACAATATTATGTGGAACTACTATAAGGAACACAAACCTGCTTAAATTATTGGTTAAAAAAGGTTCTGGACCTGTTGATGCGAAGGTCTCTTAGTATACCAGATTTAGGACTGATGCTTACATTAAATGACCGGTACAAACCAATCGGACTTAAGTTAATGGACATTTGCCAACAATGTAAATCGCGGGATACCCACATAGACAATGTCTGAATTTTCGCTGTCTTAAAATCAAAATAGGTATTGCCACCCATCTTCCATTTTTCAGTAAGGCTAAAATCGCCGTTGACACTCAGGTTTGAGGATACCTGTGTTGTTATATCAGTATAGCTCTGTACAAACTGGCGGCTAAAGTTTAATGAATACGATAGCTGCACATTCCAGGGAATATTAAAATCGGTGTATTCAGCAGGATTATCCCGCACCATATCCAGTTGGCGGACCTGTTCGTCAGGCGTCAAAAACTCATCCTTTGTTATACGTTGCTCCTGTGTTTTACCGTCTTTACTTTTACTGCTCACCTGGGTGGAAACTGCAATACTTCCATTGGTAATTCTACCCAAACTAAAATTGCGACCCGATAATGTTAACTGGTCTTTTCTGAACCCTCGCACATCATACTCGTACGGATCGAGGGTTGCGTTTGCAGTAATGCTTATTTTCTCGAACAGATTGCTACGTACATACAGACTAATAGGCGATAATTTAAAACTATCAGCTACCAGGTTATACGACCCGTTGAAACCAAATCCATCTATCAATTTTACCTTTTTGGTAGCGCCTTCTGTAGTATCTGTTTTGTCACGCACTTTCATTTCAAGGGTATTATCAACTCCAAATCCTACGCCGCCAAAAGCGCCTTCACCAAAGGCACCATTAAGCCCCCCATCAAATTTGGAAAACCTGTAACGGTATTGACCCGTTGTATCAATCTGGACGGAGTAATAATATTTTTTCATAAAGTCAGGCTTATAGTTCAGGCTGAATGTTGGCCTGATCTCGTGCCTGATAGCGCTAACTTTACTATTCTTTCCAAACTGGTAGGTACCAAAAATGCGGGTGCTGGCAGATATGCCAAATTGCATTTGACGTGCTGCATAAAAACCACGGTTTATTGCCGTATCCACTTTCTTCAACCTGGGGTTCCAGGTTCTTTCTATCTGTTGGCCATACCATCTTTCTTCGTACGAAATACTGGGCGAAACCTGTACAGGTCCTAATGATGGTAATGATAATGAGATGGGGATATTATGCGTTGCCCCCCATTGTGTGGTATCTAAAATGCGGCGCAGGTTAAAGGCTGAATCGTAGAACGATACCTGGTTTTGCAGGTTACCGGTATATGCTATCCCTAACTTTTCGTACCACTTAGGCTCGCCCGCCTGCTCCTTTTTTTGAAATGGATAAAACGTTACCGCACTAAAGTTTACGGTGGGTAAGTTTAAATTAATCAGACGCGTTACGTTATTCTGGCTGTGGTTGGCATTAACCGACAAATTGTATTTTCCCCGCCAGTCTTTTGTATAATTAATTGATGAGCTTAACTGGTTATTGAAGTTTACCAGGTTGTTGTTGGAAACATAACGATTGAACTTTGTACTGCCTGCATTTACACTTGCCGAAAAGTTGGTACCCGGCCGGGCTTTACTGTCGCGGTTATGGCTCCAGTTAATCATAAAACTGTTGTTCTGTGTAAACTCATCTTTTGTAAAACCCGACCTGTTTAAAATTTTTGTATGCTGGTACGAAAAGTTTAGGCCTCCGGTGTATTTATAACGCTTCAGGTATTTGGAGTTTAAGTTTAGCGTATAACCGCCATAGCTGTATAAATTACTTCGCAGCGTTACATCCATGTTCTCGTTGATCACCTTGTAAAATCCTCCGTTAACAAGGCCCAACCCAAAGTCTTCATTTGCTTCAAAAGTGGGCGCTAAAACACCGGAGTGGCGGCCGCGGTTTAATGGAAAAATTCCAAACGGAACTCCAATAGGCAGCGGCACGCCTTCAAACTCAGGAAAGGTCGGGCCCGAAACTGCCAGCTTCTTGTTGATGATCTTCATCTTCCTTGTTCTAAAAGCAAAGTGCGGTGTATCCAGGTTACAGGTGGTAAACCTTCCGCGGTAGGCATACAATACATCTTTGCTTACTTTCTTTACAGTATTGGCAAACACATACATCTCTCCTTCCTGCAGGTAACTATTTTTTGTTAACCCTTTCTGGGTTTTTAAATTGAAGAGAATCGAATCGCTGTTGCTGGTCATATCTGCTTGCACCAGCTTTGGTTTATCCATCGGATTTCCAGTCGTATCCAGCGAACCGTATGCAGACATTAACTGCTTTCCCTGGTCAAGTTTTATAACGGCTGCACTTATATCCATATCAGTATACTTTGTATTTCCCTTTCCGTATAAAATAAAAATACGGTCAGGTATATCCAGTACGCCGCTGTCTTGTGCCGAATAACTTATAGGTGCATCCAGCGAATCTTTAGAGACCTTGAAATTTAAAGTATCGGCAATTACAATTACAGAAGAAGTATCCTTTAAAGAAGTGGTATCGGTGCGAGTCGTGTCTGGTTTTTTTTTGAGTGTATCAACAAGTGTTAGAATCACTTTTTTCAAAACAGAATCCTGCTTTAAAATAACCGGCCTTGCTTTCTGCCTGGTAGTATCGAAATTTTTTTTTTGAGTAGTTCGCTTCGTGGTATCAGACTGTTGCGCCGCTTGCTTTACTTTATTTTTGTTTGTTTGATACTTTGCGCTTAAGGGATGCGTTATTAAGAAAACAATAGCAATTACCAATCCGGCTGAAACAATTTTTGCTCTAACTTTACCTCGCTTACTCATAAGTAGTCGGGCAAATTTAGTGCTTTAATGCATTAACGTTATGTGAAGATTACCCCCTAAACTGAATTCAACATGCTAAAAAGATTTTTAGTTTTTTTTATTTATTTCTCCCTCTCATTTAGCTTGTTTTCGCTTGCTGCCGACCCAACAAAAAAAGCTCAGAAAGAACAATTAAAAACTATAGTTATTGATGCAGGCCATGGCCTTCCTAACAGTAATGCCGAAGGAAAATATAGTTACGAATCGGCCCTTACCTTAGCCATTGGTTTAAAGATTGGTCAACGCTTAAAAGAGGTACTGCCCGAGTGTAATATTTTGTATACCCGTACCGATGAAAACCTGCCCAACGGTTTAACCGATAAAGACAAAGCCAATCGTTACCGTGCCCAATTTGCCAACGAAAATAAAGGTGATCTTTTTATATCGATCCACGTAAATTCGATGGAGGAGCGGTACGAAAGAAGAGTTGAAGGACACCGCCAGGAAACATACTATGTTTCGGTTGGTAAAGGAAGAAAGAAGAAGAAAGTTGCCAGGACACGTACCGTTCCCATTTACAAATCCTATAAGTTACCCTGCAATCGCCAGGGAACTGAAACCTACATTTGGGCCATCAACAAGAACGACCAAAAGATGCAGTCAATTGGAACCCGCGAAGAAGATGGAGACATTACCGGCGAGGGTGGCGACAGTACCATTAATTTTTATGATTCGCCTGAAGCAAAAATTCTTGCTTCGCTACGTACCAAACAATTTTTTGATAAAAGCCTGATGATTGCCAACCTTGTTGAAGATGAATTTAAAAAGGTAGGCAGGCCCAGCTTTGGTGTAAAGCAAAGAAACAACCAGGGCATTTGGGTACTACAGGCAACCAACATGCCCAGTATATTAATAGAAACAGGTTTTATTTGCAACGAAGCAGAAGAAGATTACCTGAACAGTGAGAAAGGCCAGAACGAAATGAGTTATGCAGTAATGAGGGCTGTTTTACGCTATAAGCAGTCGTTGGAAAGTGGCATTCATAAGTTGGATACCATTCCTACTTCTAAATAAAAAATGCATAGTATTAAACACAGGCATTTTTTTTGGTTAAGGTCAATTACATGATGAAGAATTATTTATTGATTGCATTGGGTATTTTGTTGTGCAGCTATCACTCCCCAGAAACATTCGAAACAAAAAGTACTACCTCCAAAGCACGGCTACGTAAAATTATTATTGATGCGGGGCACGGCGGCTATGACGCTGGCGCTACAGGAAAATTTTCCCAAGAAAAGGACGTTGCTCTTGGCGTGGCTTTAAAACTTAGCAAACAATTGCAAAGCGACATGCCCGATGTAGAAGTTGTTCTTACACGTGCAACCGACATTTACCACAGCCCTGTTACCAAAGCCAACATTGCCAATAACAACAAAGGCGACCTGTTCATCTCTATTCATTGTAATGCTGCACCCGATATAAAACATTCAAAACTGGTTAAGTATACCAACAAAATTTACTATACGGGCAAGGGTAGAAAGAAAAAAAAGCATGTTCGTAAAGAGCCGGTTTATCAAACTTATACTACGCCCAATCCCGCCAAAGGCACCGAGACCTACATTTGGGGAGCACATAAAAATGATTTAAAAGAAAAGGCAATGCGGGAAAATGAAGCCTTATACCTTGATAGTGCAACTGCCCGGTTCGTAAAAGACTTCGATCCATCTTCCCCGGAAAAAATGATTTTGTACTCACTTAAAACGCAGCAGTATTTTAACCGCAGCGCCAACCTTGCCTTACAGGTTGAGGAAGAGTTTAGGAAAGTAGGGCGCATCAGCCGCCAGGCGCAACAACGGCAGGTGGGCATTTGGGTATTGCAGGCAGTTGCTATGCCAGGCATACTGGTAGAAACCGGCTTTATTACCAACCCGCAGGAAGAAGTGTACATCAACAGCGAGAAGGGACAAAACGAAATTGTTGACTGCATTGTAAAAGCGTTGAAACTCTATAGAAGAAACATTGAAGCAGGTAAATAAAAAATTGCCTTTTAATAGAAAGTAAGGTACTGGAAAACCCTCCCGTCCGCTTTCTAACTATCATTATATCTCATTCAATTCATCTTTACAATAAACCGTTTGTAGTTTTCTTGCGTACTTTAGTTTGTCGTGCTTTTTATTTGTTTACCTCGTAAATAACTTAACAAAAAAATCAGAGCAACGGTAACCTTTTATGTAATGCCGGGGTTCTTCAATTAGTTATTTCTTACTTTTGTCCTTAGCATGACTTTTGCAAGCATGCCTCAGCTAACTGAAAATTATAATAAAGTATTTCCTCATGAAGATTTCAAATGAAACAAAAGTTGGTGCACTTTCTACAATAGCCATAACTCTTTTAATTCTTGGTTTCAATTTCTTAAAAGGCAAAAGCATTTTCAAATCCGGTAATTTTTTATATGCCAAATATGCCGATACCAAAGGGCTTATGATTTCAAACCCCGTAAGCATAAATGGCCTGCAGGTGGGCAGTGTGTACGAGTTAGAAGAGCAGGACAAGAATATTGACACCATCATTGTTGCTATTAAACTAAATAAAGAACTAAACATTCCTGTTAACTCAATTGCTTCTATAAGCAACAATCCCCTCACTTCATCAAGTATTGTAATTGAGTTGGGTAACAGCACAAAGTTTTTTGCACACGACGACACCATACCTACAACAAACAACCCCGGCATGCTGGGTAATATAACCTCGCGTATCACCCCACTGGTAGAAAGAGTTACAATTACTGTTCAATCGCTGGACTCGGTCTTAAAAAACATCAACACCATCTTCGACCCATATACAAAAAATAATATGCAGGAAGTGGTAGCCAATGCCAATAAAACGATGGCCTACCTGGTTTCTTCCTCTGCTTCGTTAAATGCTTTATTGAACAACCAAACAGGTGTGTTGTCAAAGTCGCTAAATAATGTAAACAGTTTTACACAAACCCTTGCCCGCAATAACGATAAGGTAGACCACATGATGGCAAACATTGAAACGGCAACCACCAATTTTTCTAAAGCTGATATTGATGGCACCATTAATCAAATGCGTGGCACCGTAGAACGTTTAAATGCTGCTGTTGAAAAAATGGACAGCAAAGAAGGAAGCCTGGGTCTTTTATTAAACGATAAGCAATTATATAAGAACCTGGAGAATACTACAAGAAGCCTGAATATTCTTATGGACGACATACGCATCAATCCAAAAAGGTATGTTAGCATTTCGGTTTTCGGCGGTAAAAGTAAAGGGCAGCCCTTAACTTCACCGCTTCCTGTTACCGATACGTCAGGCACCCGTTTGTAATGCTTAAAAAACTTTTTTCTTACTTCATTACAGCCATTTGCTTTGTTATTGTTTCGAATGAGGCAATTGCGCAGGTACCATCCACGGCCTTAAGTGCAGGTGACTCCACTGGTAAAAAGCTTGAAATTCTTGAAGCAAAACGGTACAACTTTCAAAAAAAGGATTCGGTGGGAGATTTTGTTTCGCTGGCCGGCAATGTTAGAATACGACAGTATAAAACCCTTTTTTATTGCGACAGTGCGGTGCTCGACCAAAAACAAAATATAGTAGAGGCATTCGGCAACATTCATATAAACGACGAAGACAGTGTTCATATCTACTCTGAATATCTTAAATATTATGGCCGTGAAAAAGATGCCATTCTAAAAAACAAAGTCAAACTAACGGATGGCAAAGGCGTATTGACCACCAACGAACTTCATTACAACACCATTACCAAGGTGGGTACGTATGTAAACGGCGGCAAAGTGGTTACCGGTAGTACGGTGTTAACCAGTACCGAAGGAATTTATTATGGCGAAACAAGAGACATTTATTTTAAAAAGAAGGTGGTAATGGTTGATCCTGAATTTAGAGTTACTACCGATACACTTTTATACAACACATTTACTGAGATTGCCCGGTTTACGGTTCCAACAGTCATAAAAAATAAGCAGCGTACTATTACCACTTCAGAAGGTTATTACGATATGAAGAATAAGAAAGCTGTCTTTGGCAAACGCCCCGTTATTGATGATAAGGATTATACGTTAACAGCCGATGATATTGCCATTGATGAAAGCAGTGGTTTTGGCGATGCTTTGGGCCATGCGGTTTATAAGAGTAAAGACACAGCAAACCCTTCGATCATTATAGCCAACCGGCTGCAATCAAACAATAAAACAAATGCCTTATTGGCTACGCAAAAGCCGGTAATGATCATCAGGCAGGGGGCAGACAGTATTTATATTGCTGCCGATACCTTGTATACCGCCAGGCTGAGCGACCTTAGAACTTCAAGATATGTACCTTCTATATTACAATTTAATATAGAAACGGCTACTATAGAAACCTTGACTAAATCCCAGGCTGACAGTGCCGGCACTACCGCAATCGCACAAGCTAAAAATGCTGCTGCTGCCCGTAATACTTTGGGAAGTATTGGCAAAGGAAAACCCCGGCAAATAACCGCAAAGGATTCTACCATGCCGCAAAGTTCAATGATTGATTCTTTACCCGTCGCAACCATTGTAAAAACTGATACAACAGGCAAGAGGGTAGCAATCACAACTGCAAAAAAGGATACGGCAAAAACTGACAGTAGTACCAACCGTTTTATTGAAGCTTATTACAACGTCAGAATTTTTTCGGACAGCTTGCAGGCTGTTGGCGATAGTATGTTTTATTCGCTTGAGGACTCAGCTTTCAGGCTATTTAAAAATCCGGTTGTTTGGGCTAAAGAAAACCAGATTACCGGAGACACCATCTATCTTTTTACTGCTAATAAAAAGCCCAAACGCCTGTATGTTTTTGAGAATGCCCTGGCGGTTAATAAGTCCGACCAATTTTTTAACCAGGTAAAAGGCAACACCATTAATGGCAATTTTATTGATGGTGACATCAATCATATAAGGGCAAAGGGCAGCGCCGAAAACATTTACTATGCAGCAGACGATCAGAATAATTACATAGGGGTGAACCGCTCCACCTGCGACATTATTGATATGTATTTTTTAAACCGCAAGCCAAAAAAGATCGTGTTCCGAAACAATTTGGAAGGTACCACCTTTCCCATGAAACAGGTAAGCCACAGTACTATGAGGCTTCGCGGATTTAAATGGCTGGAGGACCGGCGGCCTAAAACAAAAGCGGACCTCTTCGGCAACTGATTCTGAGTGATCCCGTCTTAGTCACGGCAGTTTAAACCCATCTTGTTACATTAACATTTTTACAGTTAGTCTTGCTGACATCATGTCACCAGTACAACCATTTTATACTATTTTTGCGGACTAAATTTTTAGCAAGGGATGGAAACATTGGAACGATCATCTAAGGTACACGACGAGGCAAGACAAGGTGAGACATTTGCTCCTTTTAAAAATGATAGCAACCAATTTAAAAAGAAGTTTTTAATAGAAAGTTATGGCTGCGCCATGAATTTTGCTGATAGCGAAATAGTGGCTTCCATTTTAAATAGCGAAGGTTTTGGGGCTACGCGAAATGTAGAAGAAGCAGACCTGATCTTACTCAATACATGTTCAATACGCGAAAAAGCCGAGCAAACCATCCGCAAGCGGCTTACTGAATTTAGAAAACTTAAAACGGCACGCCCGGGTATTTTGGTGGGCGTTTTAGGATGTATGGCAGAGCGTTTAAAAAGCAATTTGCTGGAGGAAGAAAAGCTGGTAGACATGGTGGTTGGTCCGGACGCTTATAGAACACTACCCGATTTAATTGAAGAAGCAGGCACCGGGCAAAAGGCCGTGAACGTATTATTGAGCCGCGATGAAACCTATGCTGATATTTCCCCCATCAGGCTAAATAGCAATGGCATAACAGCGTTTGTAAGCATTATGCGGGGTTGTAATAATATGTGCAGCTTTTGTGTGGTTCCGTTTACACGTGGCAGAGAAAGAAGCCGCGATGCACAGTCCATTATTGCCGAATGCAAAGACCTATTTGATAAAGGTTTTAAAGAAGTTACCCTGTTGGGTCAGAATGTTGACAGTTATTATATAGCAGCTTCTGCACAACCAGCGGGTGAGTTTAAGGGCAGCAAAGCTTCGGATGCAGATGCTATCACTTTTGCAAAACTGCTGGAAATGGTAGCACTCATAAGTCCTGAATTAAGAGTAAGGTTTAGTACGTCGCACCCAAAAGATATTACGGACGATGTACTGTATGTCATGGCACGATACGAGAATATTTGCAAATACATTCACTTACCGGTGCAAAGTGGAAGCAGCCGCATATTGCAATTAATGAACCGTACTTATACAAGGGAATGGTACATGGCAAAAGTGAACCGCATAAGGGAGATCATGCCTGATTGCGGTATAACGAGTGATATTATTTCGGGCTTTTGCACGGAAACGGAAGAAGACCACCTGGAAACCCTTGACATGATGGCGTACAGCCGGTACGACATGAGCTATATGTATTTTTATAGCGAAAGGCCCGGCACATTGGCAGCACGTCGTTACCAGGATGATGTGCCACTTGCAATAAAGAAAAGAAGGCTGGATGAAATTGTAAAGTTGCAAAACCGGCTTTCGCAACAAAGTTATAAAGCCGATGTTGGTAAGACATATAAGGTTTTGATTGAAGGAAATTCAA
This sequence comes from Chitinophagaceae bacterium, assembly GCA_026786345.1. GTDB lineage: Bacteria > Bacteroidota > Bacteroidia > Chitinophagales > Chitinophagaceae > Segetibacter. Next base: position 1,196 of record JAJAYD010000162.1, on the reverse strand, counting down.
AAAGAAGTGAGGAAGCCTGGTCTGGCAAAACGTCGCATAGTAAAGTGCTGGTTTTTGCTAAACAAGGTTTTGATTTTAAGAAAGGTGATTACGCTATGGTGAAAGTAACCAGTACAACAGGCGGAACTTTGATTGGCGAAATTGCAGGGTCGTAGAAGCTGGCTAAGATTGATGTTTTATAGTACCAACAGCAGTTTTCCATAGCTTCATTCTTGCGACGCAATCACTTCATCGGTAGTAAGTATGGCATCTTCAGTTTTAAAATAAAAGTTTCAAATTTTATTAGACAGTATCTTATTACAATGAATTTACAGTTGAACACAAGAGTGGATTAAAGAATATTTGTAACCAATTCAATTGATCTAAATGGAAAGTGTTTTTGCATTTTACGATGGAGAAAAATTTATAGCTGAAAAAAAAATGACCTTCAGAAAAGGTCAGAAAGTAATACTGACGGTGCTGGATGAAGACACTCAATTGAACAATGAGTCTTCAATAATGTATGACACTACTGTTAAAAGCGAAAGTTTTAATTACCTGTTTGCCGAAGGTGAGCACGAATACACCATTGATGACTGTAAAGAAAAGCTTAAGTGAAGAAAGGAAGTATCATACTCATTCCTTTTTACTTTACTGACTTTAAAGGTTATAAACTCAAAACAGCATTATCCCTTCAATAAGTAACAATGGAGATTCAATCAATAAAAAACAGGTTTGGAATTATAGGAAATTCTCCCGCACTCAACCATGCATTAAATGTAGCGGTGCAGGTGGCCAATACCGACTTAAGCGTTTTAATAGTGGGAGAAAGCGGCGTGGGTAAAGAGGTTTTTTCTCAAATCATTCATGCGCTTTCGGCACGTAAACACAACCCGTTTATTGCTGTAAACTGCGGCGCCATACCAGAAGGCACCATAGACAGCGAATTATTCGGCCACGAAAAAGGAAGCTTTACCGGTGCAGTTGACAGCCGCAAAGGTTACTTTGAAACCGTAAACGGCGGAACCATTTTTTTGGATGAAATTGGTGAGATGCCTCTTGGAACACAGGCCAGGTTGTTGCGTGTTTTAGAAACCGGTGAGTTTATAAGGGTTGGATCGTCGAAGGTGCAAAAAACCGATGTAAGAGTTATTGCCGCCACCAACCGGGAGTTATTAGAGTTTACGCAAAATGGCAAGTTCAGGGTAGATCTGTAT
>JAJAYD010000161.1 GCA_026786345.1 Chitinophagaceae bacterium | reverse complement strand
GGGTACAATTAATTAGCAATTAAGATTTCTTATACCCTTTTGGGTACGTTTTTATACCAATTCTATCTACTTGACATTGACAATTTTCATAATTAGCAACCAACTTTTTAATGTTGGCTGCGACGATCAGAAGTTAAGGTCTGCTTCTCTCTACAAAAGGTCATCTAACAGGATGGCCTTTTTTGTGACCGTCACTTTCGTGCTTTCCATTTTTATTCCAAACTTCTTTATCCGGTGCGGATTACTTCGTATGGTTTTGACTTAAATTATCTCACCAATTCGGCGGGCTGGAAATACATGCATTTTATTTATATTCATGAAAAGTTGTTCTTAAGATTTTAAATGTTAAGTAAATTGATAAAGATTTCCCGGATTTTAAATATTATCAGCCGACTAACTTATGTATAAAAGCATATTATTACTCTTAAATATTAAACCTCATGAGTCGGCTTTGGTACGTAAATTATTTACTGTACAGTTTTTCTTAGGTATTGCCACTGCCTTTTATTTTACCAGTACACTTGCAATGTTTTTGTCAACCTACAAAATTGACACTTTGCCGGTCGTGTATATTTTATCAGCGGTTGCTCTTATGGGTTTCAACCGGATCTATGCTTATCTGGACGAAAAACTTAACTCGCCCCGGCTACTTGAAATTGTTATTTTGTTCTCAGCAGGTGCGGTTCTCCTTTTTTGGATATTGCTTACTTTTTTCGATTTCCACTCTCTTAAACTTATCATATCGGCATCGTACATAATTATTTACATGTTGGTAGGGTATGCGTTTTGGGGTATGGCTTCTATAATGTTTAATGTAAGAGAAAGCAAACGCTTGTTCTCCATAGTAGGCGCCGGCGATATACCGGCAAAAATGCTTGGCTACTTTTCGGTCTCAGCATTAATCCATGTTATCAGCATTTATAACCTTTTGTGGGTTTCAATTGGTTCTTTCCTTATTACCTTTTTCTTAATGAAACGATACCAAAACCAGGGATTTATAGTTGCCAACGACCCCAACGAGCCACATGAACATGCTTCGGGAGAAGAAAATATTTCGGCAACCAAAACTATTTTAAAACGCTTTTTTTACAACAGGCTCATACTTTACATCGCCATTCTTTCGGTGGTAGCCTATGTGGTATTTGCTTTTATCGACTTTACTTTTTTAGCCGATATAAAAGAGAAGTACAAGAAAGGGGAACAGATGGCAACTTTTATTGCCATATTTTTTGCGGTAGGCCGCCTTTTTGCTATTGCCATAAAGTTGTTGTTCAGTAGCCGAATGATAGCCCGCATTGGCCTTACAAACAGCTTATTGGTAACCCCCATCCTGCTGCTGATCATTAGCCTAATAATTATACTTTCCGATCCCAGCCTTAAATCTCACTTGTTGATATTTGGTTTTATGGTTCTGTTGACGGAGGTTCTAAGATCGGCCCTGCAGGAGCCGGTATTTTTTATTCTTTTTCAACCACTGCCCCCACACGACCGGCTAAGGGGCCATTTGGTAGCCAAGGGTTATACCATGCCATTCGCCCTTTTTGGGGTGGGTATTTTTCTTTATTTTTTTATGCAGACGAACCATGAAATGCCCATAAAACTGGTTGCTGAAATACTGGTGGTGTTTCTTGTCTTTTGGATCATTGCTGTTTTCCTCATCAAGAAACAATACTTACGAACGCTCATCAACTCTTTAAAGAAGGGCTATTTTACCGGGGCTGAATTGTTCTTAAATGACGATACAGTGATCAATTCTCTTATCTCCAAAGCAAAAAGCAACAATCCACTGGAAGTAATTCATGCGCTGAATCTGCTGGAGCGTTCCGGGTACCAGGACATTTATTCACTGCTCTTAAAAAATTTATCTCATTCAAAAAATGAAGTGAAAGAATATGTGCTTTCACGCATTATAGAAAACAACATGACTGGTGCTTTGCCTTTAATTGAACAGCAAATACAGGCTGCACAAGATGAAAAAGAAACCCATCCTGAATTAATCAAGGCGTATTACTTTCTGGAAAAAGACCTGGGTAAAACCGAACCAATTGATTTGAACGGTCTTCCGCCCAATGAAAAAAAGTCTGCCATAATAGGTTTGTTGCACAGGCACGATGAAGAAATTGAAGCCTTGGTATTAGCTGAATTAGAAACTATGACTCTGCACAACACTGCTGAAAAATTGCTGGTGTTAGACATAGTAACCGAAACCTCGGGTCTTGTTTATACTGAAATACTTAAAACGCTTTTACTTGACAAACATTCGCAGGTTTATAAAAAAGCGATTGAAGCAGTTGGCAAATTAAAAGATTACAACTTGTTTAACGAAACTATAGAGGTTGCAGTTAAACACCATGCCTATGCTGCCCTGCAACGTAGCCTGTTATATTATGGCGATGAAATATTTTCGAAAGATTACTGGGACCCATTAACAATACCCGACCCGTTAATTGCTACCATTATTAAAACTTCCGGTAAAATTAAGGGTGAGGAGTCCTCTGACTTTCTTTTTAAACTATTGGTATCTCATCCAAAATATTCTGACCAGGTTGTGGACTCACTGTGGTTAAAAAAAGCTTCCCCCGAAGGGGATGCAAAGAAAGATGTGGATGCATACATTCAGCATAAGATTGAACAGACCAAAGTAAAAATTCTTTATTACAACGACCTTGTTTCATTACCGGCACTTGGACTATTGAAAGAAGCCATAGGACAGGAATTGAAGTACGATCTTCATTCGCTTTTAAAGGCATTTGCCCTAAAATTTGACCGCCCAAAGGTTGACAGAGTAATTGAGTTGTTGCAATTAGACAATAAGGCCAGGATTTATAATGCTATAGAAGTACTTGAACTTATTTTGCCTTCCAGGTATTTTAATCAATTGAATGTTTTGGTAGAGTTGATGAACGACATTAAAGAAGACCAGGTATTATTACCAAAGTCGCATGATCTTAAGGGAATACATATTATTGAGGAAGTTTTAAAAGACAATAAAGCTAACTTTAACGAATGGACAAGGTCGGTTGCCTGCTTTATGATTCCCAAATTAAATAAAAACGAATTTTCTCTTCAACTACTTAAAAGCAAAGCTGTTAAAGAAGAAGTGTTGTTTACCGAAACAAGGAACTACGTTCTATCGATGTTAAAATAAAAGCATGTTATTAATTGAGAAGGTATTGATCTTACGTTCATCTGAAATTTTTCAAAATACACCTGAAACTGACCTGGTGGATATTGCCGGAATTTTGGAGGAAGTTTATGTGGACACCAATAGCATTTTGTTTTCGAAAGGCGATATAGGCAATTGCATGTATTTTATTTTCAAGGGTAAAGTGAGCATTCATGACGGAGCACATACTCTTGCAGTGTTAGAAGAAAACGAAATTGTTGGTGAGCTATCTGTACTGGACGCAGAAAACCGGTCGGCCAGTGCTACCACGATTGATGAATGTATTTTATTGAAATTAGAACAGGAGCCATTTTATGAAATACTGATAAACAATGCCGAAGTGTTGAAGGGTATTTTGAAAACCTTGTGCAGGAGAATAAGGGTAATCAATCAAAAGAGTATTTCAATGGCAAAATCAAACTGACATACCAACTTTGGCTTTAATAGCCTCAAAATGAATTTCTTTCTTTTTTTGCCGCCTTTGTTTGGATGTTCTGGTAAAATAATGATGCTTTTCTAAAAACCTTATCTGCAATAAATTCCAATCCTGATAATTTGCTACAATTTTCTTTACTAAAAACTCCTGGTACAATCCCTCACCGATAGTAAAAAAATCGCTTCTACCCAGGTAATCAAGATCGGAGTCGCATAAAATTTGCTCCATTAAGTTTTGAGGCTGTTGAGGAACTTTAGTTGCCCTAATCATTCCCATTATTTTCTCAATCTGGCTGGCGCTAAATCCAAAGCTTTCCAATTCGGGCAATGCTAAACGACAGCTTTCTTCTTCGTGACCACTATAAACATTTATAAAGCCTATATCGTGGTAGAGTGCACTAATCTTTATAAGCAGTAAATCCTCCTTATTGGTTATCCCTTCTTTTCCGGCAATCAATTCAGCCTGCTTTAGTACATCCAATGTATGTGAAACATTATGATAAGTTAAACTGGGCGATAACCGGTTGGTTAGTTTCTGGATGACCTGTTTTTGAATTTCAGGGAAAGAAAACATGCAAATTGATTTTGTGTCTGCTAATAAATCGCACAATAGGTGCATATATTGTTTACAGCATTATAAATTTCTCAGCCGAATTGAAAACCAAAAGTTAAGGCGAATTTTACTATTTCAAAACTTTTATCAAATAATTAGGTAGTTGTCTTTGAGCCCGCAACAAAATACATTTCTATCTCACAAATGCCCTTCGCCCAAATTTTCCCCATTAAGGTACAATAAAATTGTTGGTAATAAACTGATTAGTACTGTTCTATCTGCCACATACTATAAGGTTACTTTTAAATAACTACTAATTATGCAACAACCGGTCCTGTTTTTAACCTGATGGTATTTAAAAAGGTGTTAAGCGATAAATTCAAGTATTACTGCTTGAATTTTTTAAAAATCTTTTATTTTTTATTATGCACTAACAACATGATAGCAGCGCATATAGTTCTTAACTATCCAGTTTCCTGCTTACCTATGCGCATCGCCAAAAGTGAACAGCGTTAATTTTCAGCTTTATTTTAACTATAATAACAGTAAGTAACTTATGTTTTACCTAATACGATAATAATTGAGAAATCTTTTCCTGCACTTTTTGAGCATTAGGCAACATGGCATGCTCCAAAGCAAGGTTAATTGGCACTGAAGGTAAATTAAGGGCTCCTATAGTAACCACCGGGGCATCCAGTGCATGATAACATTCTGTTGAAATTCTAAATGACAAAGCCTCTGCAAATGAATTGTTTATTGGCTCTTCCGTTACTATCAGGCATTTGCCATGGCGACGTACCGTTTCAAAAATCAATGTTTCATCTAAAGGAAATAAACTTCTCAAATCCAATATTTCAATTTTGCCCATAAATGCTGCTGCGGCAGCTTTAGCCCAGTACACACCCATTCCATAGGTAATAATGCAAACAGTTTCTCCTTTCTTTAGTTTTTGGGCGTCAGCGTACAGAACAACTTTTGCCTTGCCTAACGGTATAATATAATCAGGGGATGGTTCTACACATTTTGCATCCTCTGTGCCCGGCACTTTGCTCCAATACAAACCTTTGTGTTCTAGCATAATCACAGGGTTTGGATCCAGAAAAGCTGCCTTCATCAGCCCTTTCATATCAGCGGCATTCGATGGAAAACAAATCTTTATTCCTTTAATAGTAAGTAGCGTACTTTCTATGCTGGCGCTATGGTAGGGTCCACCACCACCATAAGCACCAACAGGAATCCGAAGTATCATTCCCACCGGAAATTTACCTGCTGTTAAATAACATGATTTGGATACTTCTGTTACCAGTTGGTTAAAACCCGGAAAAAGGTAATCACCAAACTGAACCTCAACAATGGGTTTAATGCCCACTGCCGATAAACCCACAGTTGAACCAATAATATATGCTTCCTGTATGGGTGTGTTGAACACCCGGTGATCGCCAAATTTTTCAGCTAAAGTTGCTGCTTCTCTAAATACACCTCCTAATCTTCTGCCCACATCCTGCCCATAAAAAATGCATTCACTATGCTCCTGCATTATTTCTTCTATGGCATGTAAGGCAGCGTCAACCATCATCACTTTCTCCGAGCCTTCCGGTTGTCGAACGCCGGTTTCTGCTACTACCGTAGTTTCTGCAAAAATATGATCGGCTACAATTGACGGTGCAGGATCGGGTGCCTGTACGGCACGTGCAAAGGAATCTAAAACTAAATTTTCAGCTTCCTTTTCTGTTGCAAGAATTTGCACATTTGTTACTCCTTCGCTTACCAGTACCTGATGCAGTTTTGGTAACGGGTCGTACAAATAATGCTTTAACAGGTCTTCTTTGGTACGATAAAACTCGCGGCGTACACCACTGGTATGATGTGCCAGTAATGGAACCCTTGCGTGGACCAATATGGGCCTGCGTTCTTTTCTTGCGTAGCTTATGGCAGTTTCCATTGTTTCGTAACTGGCAATAAAGTCACTGCCATCGCACTGCATTCTTTTCATTCCTTTAAAACCTGCAGCATACTCAAAGGCATTCATAGCACGGGCTTCTTCGGCGCTAACGCTTATACCCCATTGATTGTCCTGCACCAGGTATATAATGGGCAACTGTTTTAATACGGCAAATTGAAATGCTTCGCTTACTTCTCCCTCTGTTAAACTATTATCGCCAAATGAGCACAATACAACAGGTGCCTCTCCATTAATGCCTTTTTGTAATAATGTAGATTGAATGCGTTCCAGGTATTGCACTCCCTGGGCTATGCCTGTAGTGGGTATGGCTTGCATACCGGTTGCACTGCTTTGGTGTATAATGGTAGGCTTATTGTTGCCCCTGTTGTTAGGATGACAATAATAAGATCTTCCTCCGCTAAAAGGATCGTTGGCCTTGGCCAACAATTGTAACATTAATTGGTAGGGAGTAAAACCAAGCGATAACAAAAGGCAGTCATCGCGGTAATACGGACTAACAAAATCACAGGAAAGTAAGTGTAAACCTGTGGCTATCTGTATGGCTTCGTGGCCCCGGCTTGCTGCATGAACGTATTTACAAATTTGCCTGTTGGCCTCGAAAGTATCGGCCATGGTTTTGGCTGAAAACATGTAGCTGTAGGCTTGCACCAATATCTCCGTGTTGAGCATGTAATTTTTTCAAAAACGTTTTTAAATCACCGGCAAGCGCTGTCAAAACAAGAGAGCTCTTTAGCTAAACCGACCAATCAATCAAAGAATATGGTGCAATAACAGTAAAATAAAAATGAGCACAAAAAAAATGTACGATAGTTGTAAAAATATACAATTATCATACATTAATATTTTAGAAAACAACCGTATAAGAAAGTAAAATTGCTCTAATCAATCGCAACATTTTCAGTCGCTTTAATACTTTAAACTACCTAAGCAAACTTTAATTCTTTTACAAATGAACAAGCAACGTAGCGTTTGTGTGCTATTTAATTTCCAGTTCAAACAATCTTTCCTCTTCATAAAAACCTTCCAACACATCGCCTACCACACACTCTCCAACTCCTGCCGGTGTACCGGTAAATATAAGGTCACCAATGTTTAACGAAAAGTAATTTGAGATATGGGCTATGATCTCATCGAAGCCGAACATCATGTCGGACGAGATACCTGTTTGAACTACTTCACTATTATTTTTTAGAGAGAAGTTTATCGGTTTTTTATAAATATCCACAGGTACTTCTTTCCAGGTACCCACAACTGCTGAATTATCCCACGACTTTGCCTTTTCCCACGGCAAACCCTTCTTTTTTAATTCGTTTTGAATATCCCTGGCAGTAAAGTCTATACCTACCGTTATACCGTTGTAATACTTATTAGCCTGGCGCTCCGAAATGTATTTACCATTTTTACAAATGCGTAAAACCAGTTCAATCTCGTAATGTAACTCGTTACTAAACTCAGGGTAATAAAAGGGGGTGTGAGGTTGAAGTAAGGCACTTTTAGGTTTCATGAAGATTACCGGCTCAGCGGGCACCTCATTTCCCAACTCCTTTGCATGATCAACATAGTTGCGGCCAACACAAAATATTTTCATAGGATAGATTTTTATAAAATAGTAAGTAAGTAATAATGTACAGGACCTGTTAGAATTATATTCCGGCTTTGGTAACTACTTAGGTTATATTTTAATATCTGTATATAACGCAAAATGTTTATTTTATTATATGAACGACTTATTATTTATTAATTCCATTGACCGCTCTATCCCTATAGTGGCAAAGTTTTCTATCACTTCAATACACTTATCAATTTTAAGATTTACAATGGGCAGTTCAGTCGGGCTCCATTTTCCCAATACAAATTCTACTTGCCCACCTTTTGAAAAATCGTTCCCTATTCCAAAGCGAAGTTTGGCATAAACATCAGTTCCTACAGTTGCCTGAATATCTTTTAAGCCATTATGCCCTGCATGGCTACCGCCTGGACGCAGGCGTATTTTTGATAAAGGAAGTGCAAGGTCGTCCACCACAGTCAAAGTATTTCCAATGGCAACCTTCTCTTTATCCATCCAATATTTAAAAGCCCGGCCACTCAGGTTCATATACGTGGTAGGTTTTATACAGGTAAAAACTTTTCCTTTCCATTTTATTTCGGCCACTTCGGCCAGGCGCAGGGTGGTAAAAAGTCCACCGTGTTTGGTTACAAAACCTGTGACCACATCAAAACCAGCGTTGTGGCGTGTATTGACATATTCAGTACCAATGTTTCCCAGGCCAACAATCAAAAATTTATTCATAACAAAACTCACCAGTGCTTTTTAGTATCATTATCTATTATTCAATAAAGAATGTCAATACCATCCGGTAATTAGAAAAAAGTCAATAAAAATAATAATATTAATAGAGATCGGAAAATTTCAGGACCACGAACGTAAAAAAACTATGCGTAGACTTCCTTATTACGCTTTTTTGCCTCATCAAATGGCAGATGTCACCTTTCTGTGTAATGCAAGACTTGCAACAAATTAAAAAACCCGGCCTTGCAGCCGGGTCATTTAATAAGAATACCTGTTGATTATTTTTTCTTTTCGTCTTTAGAATCTTCCTGCTTTAACTGGCGGGTCATAACAACTGAAGCTATTGGAATACGGGGACTGTTCAAAATCTCCATATTTTTTTCCTTAACATCTTCAACCCTTATGTTTTCGTTCAGTTCCAACTTGCTAATATCCAGTTCAATTAATTCCTTAAGATCTTTAGGCAGCGCCTTCACTTTTAAAGATTTCATTTTTACAACCAGTTTACCGCCCCCTTTTACACCTACAGGTATACCAGTAAGGTGAAGCGGCAATGTTGCTACCACTTTCTTATCGGCTACTAACTCTAAAAAGTCAATATGTAACAGCTCGTCAGTTACCTTATCAAACTGTAGATCTTTTAAAATACAAGTGTAGGTTTTTCCATCTACCTGTACGTCGGCCTGCATAAATTCCGGAGTGTATACAATGGGCTTAACCGCCTTTGCAGATGCAGCGAAGTTAACCTCGTGGGCACCCCCGTAAATTACACCAGGCACCATTTCCTGAGAGCGAAGTTGGCGGGTGGCTTTTTTGCCCATTTCGGTCCTCAGTTGTCCTTCGATTGTAATTGTTTTCATTATTGTTTGTTTTATTAAAAAGAACTTTTTGTTAGCGTCCGTAAATCTTTGTTCAACATCCTTGCATCGCACTCTTGTACGGGGTTATATTCTATTCAGCCTTTCCCTGGTTATTTTTTACCATACTTTGCTAACCCGTCAATCAATACCTATTCGTCCGCCAACTATCATCTGTCAACTTCTTACTCCAAGTTACTAAAGGCTATAGGCTGAAGGCTGTCGGCTACTCCTACTCCCCTCTCTTTGCCTTTAACTGGCTGTGTATAAACAGGCTGGTAATACTCCTGTTTTCGTATGCATTTCTTATGGCTATTGCAAAAAGATCTGCTACCGATAATACTTTTATTTTAGGTGCTGTTTGCTTTAGGGGTATCGTATCGCAAACAACCAATTCGGTTAACGAGCTGTTGGCTATATTTTCGTAAGCCTTTCCACTCAACACCGGGTGTGTACACAATGCCCTCACACTTTTAGCACCTTTCTCCATCAGCAGGTTACTGGCCTTTGCCAATGTGCCACCGGTATCACAAATATCATCAATCAATATAATTTCCTTCCCTCCTACATCCCCAATTACCACCATGCTTGCAATTTCGTTGGCACGTTTGCGATGCTTATCGCAAATAACCATTTCTGAACTAAAATAGCTGGCAATTTCGCGTACCCTATTGGTACTTCCCACATCGGGGGCGGCAAAAGTAAGGTTTTGAAGTTTAAGTTGTTCAATGTAAGGTATAAAATTGCCGAACTGTCCAGGTGATCCACCGGAATATCAAAGTATCCCTGTATTTGTGGAGCATGTAAATCCATGGTTATAATGCGATTGGCCCCCGCTGCAACCAACAAATTGGCAATCAGCTTAGATCCAATGGCAACACGGGGTTTGTCCTTTCTGTCTTGCCTTGCATACCCATAATAGGGCATAACCACAATAATTTTATAAGCACTGGCCCTGCGGGCTGCATCTATCATCAGCAGCAGTTCCATTAAGTTATCAGATGGGGAGCAGGTACTTTGTATCAGAAAAACATAATCGCCCCGAATGCTTTCCATAAACATGGGCTGAAACTCTCCATCACTAAATTTCTGAATGTTTATTTTTCCGAGGGGGGCGCCAAATCTTTGCGCTATTTTAGTAGCAACATGCTGAGAACCGGTGCCTGAGAAAATTTTTACGCTGGGGTTCATATCCGGTTAATGAGCCGCGAAGATAGAGATTAGCCTTAGAATTTTTATTTTGACTTTTATTAATATTCAATCATGCAGAAACAAACCATTAAAGACTGGGCGGTTGACGACAGGCCACGGGAAAAACTTATGGCTAAAGGCGCAGAATCTTTAAGTAATTCTGAATTAATAGCTATATTAATACTTAATGGTGCAGTAAATAAGAGCGCGGTAGACCTGGCAAAAGAGCTTTTAGCTAAAACTGACAATAGCCTGCAAAAGTTGGGAAAACTAACTGTGAAAGACCTGGTAAACTTTAAAATTAAAGGCCTGGGACCCGCAAAGGCAGTTAGCATAGTTGCCGCTATGGAGCTGGGTATACGCCGCAACATGGCCGATTACAAAAAAGATATAATTCTCTCCAGCAGAGACCTGGTTAATTACCTGAAAGCACAATTTCAGTTTAAACGTCACGAAGTTTTTGCAGTGGTGTTTTTAAACAGGGCCAATAAAGTAAATCATTTTGAAATTATAAGCGAAGGGGGCATTACCGGTACGGTGGCCGATCCGAGAATTATTGTAAAGCGGGCTTTGGAGCACGATGCCACCAGCATGGTATTGTGCCACAACCACCCCAGTGGCAGCGTAAAGCCCAGCCGCCAGGATGAAGAGCTTACAGAAAGAATTAAAACGGCCGCCAAATTTTTTGACATACGCATAATGGACCACGTTATTGTAAGCGATGAGGGGTTTTACAGCTTTGCTGATGAGGGAATACTTTGAGTAGCACGTAGCTCGTAGCTTTTAGCATTTAGCCACAAGCCGGGAGATGATTTCTGATTTTTAATTACAACTTTTTAAAACATAACGATGAGCAGCTACAAAAACTTGATCGCCTACAAGAAAGCTTTTGAATTGGCATTGAAAATACATGTTATCACTTCCCGCTTTCCGGCTGAAGAAAAGTATTCTTTAACGGACCAAATCAGGCGTTCCTCAAGGTCAGTTTGTACAAACCTTTCAGAGGCAGAAAATAGAAAAAAGTATAAAGATTATTTCGTATCAAAACTTCATGATTGCATTTCCGAAAATGGAGAAACAGAAGTCTGGCTCGACTTTTCACTCGAATTTAAATACCTGGCACCTTCTGAACATGCTGAATTGATTCAATTGAATGGCGAGGT